>JAVCCJ010000124.1 GCA_030765585.1 Candidatus Zapsychrus exili
CTTCAGTAATAAATCCTTGTGAGATTTGCCATTGAATTCACCAAATGGAGATTTATGAAGCGTAGGAGGTTTGGGTTTTCCTTCTATGATATAGCACACAATCTTAATAGTTTCTTCCGGGGCCTTATAGACGAATTCACTTAATAAATCTAAACCCTCAAACACAGATTCGTTATCTTGAGATTTTTTAATGTCAACAAAAATATCACGCGCAAATTTAGCAAGGGATTTATCGACCCCCTGGTTATTTAGAATCATTAACCTTGATAAAATTTGTTTCTTTTTATTATTCATATTTCCGCAAACATTGTTAAGAGTTTCGATAAATCTAACTTACCCTTGGTAATGAGTTCGTCTAGGGCTATTCTTGCATCAGCACTATTCTGTAGAGAAACCAAGCTTCCAACGATGCTAGTTGCATTTAATTTCTGCAGGTGCGCAATAATTCTTTCCTCTTCTTCTGCATTAATATTTAAGAACGTTCTTACTGTTTCTCGCGTCTGTGCACCGCGGTCATCAATATAAAATTCCGGGATTAAGTATATGAAACATTGATAAAAAATAAGTTTATCGCCGTAATCATTCAATACAGCTTGATATTTTAGTTTAAGGTCAACGAAATCTTTTGATGCGGAAATCTTTGATGATCGCTGAAAATATTCTAACTCTTGCGCAAGCCGAGAGGGAATATCATTTTCCTCTCTCACTTTTCTTTTGCATTCTCTCAAGTCTTGTGCTGATATCTTCCCCTCATGAACCATTCCATGACAGTTAGCACATAAAAACGCAAGATTTTCGGGATTATTGTTTTCTCTATTTCCATCAATATGATGCATACGGAAAGAAACTCGTTCCTTACAAGCAATACAAGCAAAGCGGGCCTCAATCTTAACCTCTCGCTGAGTTATAGTAGGTATATTGGGTCGCGGGTTGGAATATTTTTTGACGCTCATTTTCTTTTTTCAATAATTTTAATTTCCTCTGATGTTAGGCCTTAGAGTTTATAAACCAATTGGTCAATTTGATGTTCGTATTCTTTGACCTTTTTTTGTTTGGATTCATCATTTATTTTTTGATTTAATTTTTAACACTACCGGCAATGAGATTTTCAGGAAATATTTTTGCAATTTTATTGCGTCCAACTTCTTCGTCCATAAAATTATTTTATGGATTATTTACAAAAATTTCTTCGGGTTTATCTCTGTAATCTTTTTGAGAAATTACTGTATCATAAAGACCAATACTTTCACCTTCATGCTTATTTATTCCAGTATAGACAAGGCTTGTGTCCTCATATCTTTTAAATTTATACACTGCATCATTCATAAGTGCGCTATTAAAAACCCCAAGGCCAACGAGTATCTCAAAATCCTTTTGAGTCAGCCCAGTGACTTTTTTAAATAAACCCGGCTCAAGCTTGGTGATCACATCCTTCAGTGTTCTTTCCCTGTAATCTGTAAGATACATAAAAACAGGAATTCGAGTAGCAAATTTAATTAACTTTTCTTGAACTTGTTTACGAAGACTTTTATATTCTTTTTCTTCTTCTGTTAACTCTTTCTTTTCTTTTTTGTTCAGCTCTTTATCATTTGTCTCTTTTTTAATATTTTCAACAGATTCAGATTTGTTAATAATAGTCTCAATATTTTGATTTAGATTCCTAAAACCCTCAATATTCATAAGCGCATCCATCGCGGCTTTATTATCCATCAAACGTTTAAGCGTGTTGTTATCAACATTCACAAGAAGTGCACTTTCCCATCGGCGAGCGAGAAGCGTTGCAGTTGTACTACTCATCGCCATATCTAAAATTCCAGCCGCATCAATCTGCTTCATAGCACTTCCGTCATAAGCAAGAACTGGTAGAAAACTTATAAACTCCGCTACTTTGGCCTCTGGGTTAGATTCATTTACATTTAATCGGCAGCTATATTCCGCGATTTGTCTCAATGCTCGATTGGGCGCAAAGTCAAAAACGTAACATTCGTTTTTGATAACCTCTTCTTTGTTTGGAGATTTGTCGTCAGGATTTTTAATAGTCCAAGGCGACTGCACACGAAAAGCTGCTTGAAAGTATGTCTCTGGCGTCGAGCAACTACGAAGCATAAAAATACCTGCCCACGGCTTTACAGTCACACCAGTCAAAAGCTTTCCGCAGGTTAAAGTAATAGTTTTCGATTCTAAAGGATCATCCATGGCTTCAAAAACCGGCGGAAGTGCTTTTATTCCAATACCTGCACCCTGACCAGCCGCTACAACTACTTCATAATTATTATAAAAAGTATTTTGTTTCTTCTTTAGCAAATTTCGCATGGCATAACACGAAGCAACTGATGGCAAAAACCAAAGAGTATGATTGAGTAAATTTAAAAGCTCTGCGTGAGAAAAAGGCATCGGGGGCTTTTTTGCGCCTAATTTTAAATTATCTATGGTAGTTTCCATAAAAGAACCGCGTATCAAATCAAGCCATTTCTGTACTTCATCTTCGTAAATAAATTTTGCGTTTTTATCCTTACCTTCGGCAGAGAAAAATACATTTAAATCAAACTCATTAAATTCTCCCTGTTGAGCGATATCAATAATTGGATCAGGAAGCTGGTATGTCATCATTACCATTCGCGGAAGTGAGGCGTAAGGATTAGTCGCTACCTTATCACTCCATGATTCTTTTGCTTTTTGCTCATCCGAGTATGTCCAGTTATATATTTGTTCCTCGATGAATTCTCCTGATGCAATTGCTCTAAAGGGCGTCCCCGAAAGGTATAAATATGCCTCTGTCTTGATAGGTAATATCTTCTCATCAAAATCTTCTAACCCTTGCCCTTCGGCAAATTCTTTTTCTTTTTTTTCTTCTGCCTCAAAAAGTTCTTTAGCATTCTCGCGCCATGCCCCATAATGATATTCATCAAAAACAATACAATTCCATTTAGTTTTATGCACCCACTCGTTTTTTGTTTTTATTCCGCCCGTGCTTTTGTTTTTACCTAAATAATCCTGAAAAGAACCGAAGCATACAAATGGCTTTTTAGTATCAATATCTTTATGCCAAAGTGTATTCTCTGAAGCAGAAATAAACTGCCAACCCTGAAAGTCAACATGCTCTTTTAAATCATCATCCCACGCGCTTTCCACTGCTGGCTTAAAAGTTATTACCAAAATCTTCGTCCAGCCCATTTCTTTTGCCAGTTGATAGGTCGCAAAGGTTTTACCAAAACGCATTTTGGCATTCCACAAAAAATGCGGAGTTCTATCAGGATTTACTTTTTTATAACTTGCAAAATATGCCTCGGTTTTTTCTACCGCAGCTTTTTGCTCCGGACGCATTTTAAAATTTAATTC
>JAVCCJ010000128.1 GCA_030765585.1 Candidatus Zapsychrus exili
CCCTGAGAAAAGTCAAACTTTAGGATTAAAAATACTAGAAAACTTTAACAATATTTAAATATGATAATTTTTCCAGCAATTGACATAAAAGACGGTCGTGTGGTTAGACTCCTTCAAGGAAAGTTTGATAGAGTCACGCAATACTCTAAAGATCCAGTATCAACTGCAAAATATTGGCAAGAAAAAGGTGCGGAATGGATTCACGTAGTTGATCTTGACGGCGCCTTAACTGGAAAAGTCAAGAATTTTGAAACGATAAAAAACATTGTAGAAGCTGTTGATGTTCCTATTCAAATTGGTGGAGGAATCAGAGAAGAGAAAGACATAGAAAAACTTATTGATGCTGGCGTATCTAGAGTCATCCTAGGAACAAAAGTAGCTAACAACATACCTTTTCTAGAAAAAGTAACAGCTAAATGGCCTGATAAGATTGCTGTAAGCCTTGATTGTTCAGATGGAATTGTTCTTAAAAAAGGATGGACATCATCCACAAACATAAAGGCAATTGATTTAGTAAAAGACCTAAACAAGCTTAATATTTCCTGCATTATTTATACTGATGTTGCAACAGACGGAATGATGAGTGGTCCTAACTTTAAAGCCTTAGAAGAACTTATAGAAAAAACAAATATTCCAATTATTGCATCTGGCGGCGTATCAAATTTAAAAGATCTTGATAAACTTGCAAAACTTGAAGATAAGGGCGTGATGGGAGCAATAACAGGAAAAGCAATATACGAAGGAAGATTTGATTTAAAAGAAGCTATTCAGATAACGAGGAAGAATTAGAATGCTGACAAAACGAATAATACCTTGTTTAGATGTTAAAGATGGTCGCGTTGTAAAAGGAATCAACTTTGTAAACTTACGTGATGCAGGAGACCCTGTAGACATCGCAGAAATCTATGATAAATGTAAAGCAGATGAAATTGTATTTCTAGACATTACCGCAAGTCATGAAAAGCGATCTATAATCATAGACGTACTTAAAAAAACAGCTGAAAAAGTTTTTATGCCTCTAACTGTGGGTGGCGGAATAAACTCTTTAGAGGACATAAGAGAACTTCTTAATGCTGGAGCAGATAAAGTGTCCATAAACACATCTGCCGTTAAGAATCCAGAGCTTATAAAGCAAGCTTCTGATAAATTCGGAAGCCAATGCATAGTTGTCGCTATTGACGCCAAAAAAGAAGAAGGCAATTGGCAAGTATACATACATGGCGGAAGGACTCCTACAGGACAAGACGCAATAGAGTGGGCAAAGCAAACAGAAAAGCTTGGAGCCGGAGAAATTCTTTTAACTAGCATGGATTTTGATGGAACAAAAAATGGATACGACATAGAACTTACAAATGCAATATGTACTGCTGTTAATATTCCAGTTATCGCATCTGGCGGTGCTGGCAAATTAGAAGATTTTAGCGAAATACTAAGCAAAACAACTGCTGATGCAGCACTTGCCGCATCAGTGTTTCATTACGGAGAATTATCCGTAGAAGAAGTGAAAAACTTTTTAAAGAAAGAAGGGATTAAGGTTAGAATATGACATCAAAAAAAAGAGTAGATACTCCAGAAACAATCAAAATAACACCTAGGACTTTAAAAAAACTAAAATTTAATAAAGACGGACTTATTCCAACTATCGTGCAAGACTACAAAACAAACGAAGTCTTAATGCTTGCATATATGAATATAGACTCTTTAAAAAATACTTTAAAGATCAAAAAAACTTGTTTTTGGTCTCGTTCAAGACAAGAATACTGGGTAAAAGGAATGACATCAGGTCACATTCAATACGTTAAGTCAGTTAGCTATGATTGCGACTGTGATACGCTTTTGGTCAAAGTAAGACAAATTGGATCTGCATGTCACACAATGAAAAGAAGCTGTTTTTATAGAAAAATAAAATAAGACAAAGGGGTCGTACCCTAGGGGTACGCGACCCCTACACATATAATAAATTATGCTTAAACCTAAAGAACAAGAATTTTTGAAACTAGCAAAAAAAGGGAATCTTATTCCGGTATACAGAGAAATACTACTGGATTTAGAAACGCCAGTCTCTGCCTACTTAAAAATAGCAAATAAATCAAAACATTCTTTTCTTCTAGAATCCATCGAAGGAGAGGAGAAATTTGCAAGATTTTCCTTCCTTTCTAGAGATCCTGAACTTATACTTGAAACAAAAAATAACTCTGCTAAGATTACACGTTTTGTAAAAGGCAAACCTGTTCATAAAAAGAGTTCGGTCAAAGATACTCCGCTATCTTTCATACGGCAGATAATGAGCAAATATAAGTTTGTAAACGTAGCTGGTCTGCCAAGATTCTGCGGTGGAATGGTGGGATACATTGGTTATGACACTGTCAGGTTCTTTGAAAAATTGCCTAAAAAAACAAAAGATGACCTCAAATTACCAGATAGTCTTTTAGTTCTATCAAAAGACTTGATAATTTTTGATCATTTAAATCATAAAATAAAAGCTGTTTCTTGCGTTTATGTAGATTCGAAAAGTACTAAGGCTCAAAAAATAAAAGAATATAAAAAGGCATTAAGCAGAATAGATAGTCTTATATCCGACCTAGAAAAGCCTCTTCCAGCATCAAGCAAGAAGAGATCTACTAAAAAATCTAAAAAACTTAAAATTAAATCAAACTTTACCGAAAAAGGTTTTAAGAGAATAGTTACTGAAGCTAAAAAGCAAATTAAAGCAGGGGAGATAATACAAGTAGTTCTTTCCCAACGATTTGAAGTTGATTTAAGCACAGATGCATTTAATATTTATAGGAGACTACGGGCGCTAAACCCATCACCATATATGTATTATCTAAATCTTGATGGAATTCAAATAGTGGGCTCATCTCCTGAACTTCTTGTTAGATGCGAAAAAGGTGTAGTCGATACAAGACCTATCGCGGGCACAAGGCCAAGAGGCAAGAATGACAAAGAAGATAAACTTCTAGCCAAAGAGCTTCTAGCTGATCCTAAAGAAAAGGCTGAGCATATAATGCTCGTAGACTTAGGAAGAAATGATCTTGGGAGAATATGTAAAAAAGGTACTGTGCATCTATCAGAGTTTATGGGAATAGAAAAATACTCTCATGTAATGCATATTATAAGTAATGTAAGAGGAAGTTTACGAAAAGATAAGGATGATTTTGATGTTCTTGAGGCTGCATTTCCAGCTGGAACAGTTTCAGGCGCGCCAAAAATAAGAGCAATGGAAATTATAGAAGACCTTGAAAAAGTCTCTCGCGGACCATATGCAGGATGTATCGGATACTTCAGCTTTTCTGGAAACTTAGACACATGCATTACAATACGTACCATTGTTGTTAAAAATAAAAAAGCATACATACAAGCAGGTGCTGGTATAGTTAACGATTCAAATCCAGCAAAAGAATACAAAGAAACAGTTAATAAAGCAAAAGCCCAAATTATGGCTATTGAACTAGCACATAAGTAAACTAACAAAAAAAGAGGAGAAGTATTCATGGAAGTAAAAATAAGGCTACAAAGAATAGGTAAAGCCGCAAAAGGCCGTCGCAACTATCGCATCGTTGCCATTAGTAAAGCCAGAGCTCGTGATGGAAGGCATTTAGAGATACTAGGTCATTATGAGTCTGACAAGAATCCTGCTGCTATTTCTATTGATCACGAAAAGCTTGAAAAATGGATAAAGAACGGCGCACAAATGAGCGACACCGTTAAGTCTTTGGTAAAAAAGACAAAGAAACAATAAATATATACATTTAGGCGAAAGGATGTTTTATGCAACCAGAACAAGCTGCTGGTCCACTTGCAGGATTGCCAATTATTCCATATGTGCTTATATTCTTGGTTTTTTATTTTCTTGTAATCAGACCGCAAAAAAATAAACAAAAAGAGTTAAAAGAACTAGCAAATAACATAGCAAAGAATGATCAAGTTGTTACAATGGGAGGGATACACGGAACTGTTGTAATGGTTAAAGAAAAAACTGTTGTAATAAGAGTTGATGATAGTACAAAAATAGAATTTGATAAAGAAGCTGTAACTACCGTTATTAAAACTAAAAACTAGGGGTATCTATGGGAAATAATCTTAGGAATAGAATTCTTATTATCTTGGCGATTACTATCGCATCTTTATTTTTTGCATTTCCTGTA
>JAVCCJ010000056.1 GCA_030765585.1 Candidatus Zapsychrus exili
AAATATGTTTTATAACTCATATAATTCTGAAGCACATCGAGAATGAACCCTTCTTCGATAGCCTGTCTCATAGAATAGAGATGAAATGGTTCGGGTTTACCGCTATAACCTTTTTGTCCAAATGTTTCAATCGTCTTTGCCTTGGGGGTTGCGGTAAAAGCAAAAAAACTGACATTTGGTTGGGGCCCGCGCGCTTTCATCATTTCCCTAAGTCCATCTTCGATATCATCTTCATCGCGGATCATCAATACTTTTTTCAAATCTCCAGCCATTTCACCACCCTGCGAGCTATGCGCTTCATCTACAATAACCGCATAATTACTTTTCGGCAGCTCCTTCGCCTTATCAAGCACAAAGGGAAACTTCTGTAAAGTTGTTATAATAATATTCGTTCCGCTCGCTAAAACATCCGCTAATTGCTGAGAACCCTTATCGATCTTTTCAACAACACCTCTTTTATGCTCAAACTGATAAATCGTGTCCTGAAGCTGTTGATCCAAAACAATGCGATCGGTGACAACGATAACAGAATTAAATACTCGTTTGTCCAAATTATCGTGAATGCTTGCCAAGCGATAAGCAAGCCATGCGATTGAATTGCTTTTACCGCTTCCCGCGCTATGCTGAATTAAATAATTCTTCCCAACCCCATTTATTAAAGCATCATTAGCAATTTTTCTTACTGAATCAAGCTGATGGTAACGCGGGAAAATCATCTTCTCTTTTTTGACCTTTTTACCTTCAATCAAAAAATCCTCAACCTGCAAATGTATAAAACGCGCAAGAATATCCATCCAGCTCGTTTTCTCAAAAACTTCTTCCCACAAATAATGGGTTTTGTGTTTTTCTTCAACAACAGGATTACCCGCTCCCTTATTGACACCTTTATTAAAAGGTAAATATCGGGTTTTACTGCCTTGAAGCCTCGTTGTCATATAAACAACATCTGTATCAACCGCGAAATGCACAAGCGCGCGCTTTTTAAACTGAAATAAAAGCTCCCGCTCGTCTCTATCATACTTATACTGCCGTTTAGCATTATTCACATTTTGACCGGTATAAGGATTCTTCAGTTCTATTGTTCCGACAGGAAGACCATTGAGGCTTAAAAGCATATCAATAGAACTTTCATCTTTAGTGCTGTAATGAACCTGCCTGGTTACTGTAAGTGCATTCTTTTCGTATAAGGTTTGAGTTTCGGGATTGAGGCCGCTAACCGGTTTAAAATATGCCAACCTAAACTTTTTGCCGTAATCAATAATGCCATTTCGCAAACAATCAAGCATGCCTCTTGTGTCAAGCTCCTGATTAAGGCGGTATAAGAATTTCTTCTCTACTTCGGCGCCATGAATGTCCGCAAGCTCATCCCAGACATCTTTTTGAGTATCCTTAATAAACTGGAAAAGCACAGAAGTATCCATTGCCAGTTCGCGATTAAACTGAGCTGGATTGCCTTTTTCATAACCACCATCCGTGATAAGGCTGTTCTCTATTAATTCTTCAAATGCTCTTTCATTGGTTATACTCATATTTTAAATTCCCCTTTTGACAATTTTTCATATACAAAATCTATCCAGTTTTGGTACCAATACCAATATTTAACAACTTTTGTTCCAAAACCTTTATCAGGATTTTTTCCATCATATTTCTTCCAACACCTAGTGTGCTGGTGCATACTAAATTTTTTAAACCCTCTTTTTTGAATTTCTTTAAGCACTTGCGTAGCGGAATACTTTGGTTTTTCCCTATCCTCTTTAACCCAATATTGTTCTTCGATATCTTTAGCCATTGGATCTTCGGGAGACAAAAACCTAATCACCCGATCCGCCTGCCCTTTTCGTTTTGCTGTTACTTTTGTAAACAGCAGCCGGTAAGCAAACCGTTCATTTTTTATATCATCTTCTGTAAGATTTTTTTCAAAGTCGGCAACGTAATTTTTTATGTAATTAGGAATTTTCTCTTCTTTATCCTTTATAATATCAGCTTGAGTATAATCAAGTTCAGCAAATTGTAAACTTAACGCTAATTTTTTGTCAAGCGAATACTCAAGCCCATGCAATGTTTTTAAATAGTAATTATAATTTAGTGCACATGCTTGATATCGAGCAGAAAAATAAGAATCTAAACCTACAGCTTTTTTATGTTCAATCTGGTTGCGAAGCCCGATCAAGAACTTCAAGTTGTTCTTGGTATGTTCATCCAATGGGCATTCTTGTACTGAGATACATTGCGCCAAATCCCAATACTTATATGCACCATCTAAACGGGTAAATTTCCTTCTTCCATTTACTAACTGAAAATATCTATATTCTACTTTCTTTTCTCGGTAATAAGCATGCAATAAATAGACCCATGCGATTATAAAAAGTACAATGAAAGATTCTGTTTTGAATGTCGTATTCGGATTATTGTAAATCTGCACTGCTGACAAAGCTGCTTCTCTTGACTTCTCAACCAATTCCCTTCTTTCCGAATATATTCTACGTTTTCTCTTAGGCATTATTCCTCACATCAATTTTCCCCGTCACCACTTCTAAAATTAAAGCAGTGCGATATTCTCTGAGTAATTCGATCGATTTTTGCTCGCGCTCTATCTGGTCAGTAATTTGTTTAGTTTTTTGATCAATATAATTCACAATTTTAGTTTGCTCTTTTATTTCTGGATACGAAATGAAAAGATTACCAATAAAATCCCAACTAGCTCGAGGCATTTTTGCCCCATAGGTTGAACCATCTATCACTCGTATAAAATCATTTGAAATAGCCCTATAGTACAAAAGCTTTGAATACATTAATTTGCTAGGACGCAACACCAATAACTCACCTCCACAGATACCATTTTGTTTGGCATAAAACACCTTAGCTAAATATGGACGCAGTTTATTAAAAAGCACATCTCCAATAATAAACTGTTTCATTCCCTCATCCTTATCCGGCAAAGTATCATTTTGTAAAAATTGCCCTGTCCAGCACTCAATATTTTCCAAATCTATGCGAATACCATCATTATTAATTGCTCCAACCTCATTAATCAAGGTGACTAAATATTTCAAATTTTTTATCTCCCAATGCTTCGGGATTTCGCCCAGCCATTCAATGCCTGAGTCTTTCATTTCTACATCAGGATCAAGCCCCTTTGTAACTGCATTGTTGATAATCGCCGTGCGTTCTTCTTTTAGAAGCTCGGTCATGCATTCTTTTTTTGCAATAAGATCATCAATTTTGCTTGTTTTACAGTCGAGATATTCAGCAATTGATTTTTGTTCTTCAAATGGTGGAATAGAATAACTTATAAGTCCTTGACGAGTTGAGTTCAATATAGGTACAACGTTTGTATTTGATAAACTTTTCCATTCCTGAGAAGAAACTGAAGTAAGGTAGAGCCCAAAACGAATGTTTATTGTTTTGTCAAATATAACAGCATTTATTTGCTGATTTGTGGCAGCCGGCTCTTCAGTAAAACCAAATTTACCTATGCCACCAATACAACAAACCAAAGGCATTCGAGAGGAAATTTTTCTAATTGCTTTTTCCCCTTTATCAGACAAATAAGCTTTTGTTTTACAAATAGCGCTAAATTCTGATAAATTATCTGGCTTAATCCACATAAGTCCTTGATTAGAATAATTATCTTCATCTTTCATTGTTGGAGTGGCCCCTGTAACAAGATTAGCAATACGCTTTAATTTCTTAACATCCCAATGCTCTGGAGTATCGCCAACCCATTCAATCCCTGAATCTTTATATTTTTGATATCGTTTCATTGTTTATTTGACCATTTTTATACTGTTTACTATCCAAGGTAATATTCTTATACCCCAAAGAAAAACCAAAGCATGTATGCCAAAAAATACCCAGGGGACATTGATCTCAATATGAGTAAAGGGTAAATACAGTTTTTTATCTTCGCCGCGACCGGCTTTTTCCCATTCCACATCATATGGGGCAAAAGGAAGATTCGCTTCCATTTCATGAATCACTTTAAATTTCGCGCTATTTAAATCTTTATACGATCTTATCAGCCTATACC
>JAVCCJ010000091.1 GCA_030765585.1 Candidatus Zapsychrus exili
TCTATAGCCTTGAAACTTTATCCCTAAATATCTGCCATCTTTTTTACCACCATTATGATTTACTACTTTAGAATAGACAATAAACCTGTCTTTAAATTCGTAACTATGATTCCGTCATCCGAAGATAATAGACTTTCGTGCAACTTTTCTCCAGGTCTTATTCCAACAATTTTCTGCTTACAACCAGGGCATATAGCATTTGCAAGATCCGTGATCTTCATGCTAGGTATCTTTGGCACAAATATCTCGCCGCCTTTCATTGTTCCCAGACAGCTTAACACGAACTCTACTCCCTGTTCTAATGTAATCCAGAAACGCGTCATACTCTTATCTGTTATAGGAACTTCTTTTTTTTGTATACATTCTTTAAAGAAAGGGACTACACTGCCACGCGAACCAAACACATTGCCATATCTTACCACGCTGAACTTTGTGCCATGCGGCGAATAATTATTTGCGGCTATGAACATCTTCTCTGCACAAAGCTTGGTGGCGCCATACAGATTTACAGGATTCACAGCCTTATCGGTGCTAAGGGCAATAACTCTTTTTACCTTATTATCTATGGCAACATTAATAACATTTTCTGCACCAAATATATTTGTCCTTACCGCCTCGAAAGGATTATATTCTGCTGTAGGAACTATTTTTAAGGCTGCTGCATGAATAACTATATCTACTCCGTATAAAGCCCTGTGTAATCTGTTAGAATCCCTTACATCTCCTATAAAATACCTGATATTTTTATACTTTTCTTCGCTGAAAATGTTTTTCATTTCATACTGCTTCATCTCGTCTCTGCTGAAAATAATAAGTTTTTTTGGTCTATATCTTGTTAATACTATTTCTGTAAATTTCTTTCCAAATGACCCCGTACCGCCTGTAACAAGAATAACTTTATTATTCATGACTCCTCCTGTCTATCCTTATAGTTTGCTGTTTTCCATAATAGACAAGGCCTAAAAAAAGCCTTGGCGAATTTAGCGTAATACATATTGTTGTAACCCTGAAACTCCACGTTAAAACCCAATATTTTATTAACAACATGATAATCAACTGTCGGGTTCTCTAAATGGACTGATATATAAAACTTATTGTCCCCGAACATATTCGCTGGTATTACTACAGATGTTTTATACAAACCAGGTTCACGTTTATAAAGTTTAAATTCTTCGATATCATCCGTATTCTGAGCGATCAGAATAGGCCTGTTTTCTTCATTTACGATTTGCACTGTCATGCGTAAGCCATTTACTGGTTGGTGGCATTCGTATGATACAGCTATTAAGATTTCTTCGTCTGAACAGAATATATTCCGCAAGGAACCTTTTTTATCCGTTAAAGATATTTCCTGAAAAGATATGCTTGAATTTTTCTTTACCCCTTCTATTTTTCCTTCCAAATCTTCTTTGGCTACTTTAGATCCTTCTTGCAAATTCCTACCAAGATAATACGAAATGACCTTATCGCCTTCTGAATCCATGACTTTTCCGCCTTTATCCAGCAAAATCACTCTTTCGCAAAGATTCCTAACGGCAGCCATGTCATGACTTACGAAAATTATGGTCCTGCCTGTTTTTGATATATCCTCCATCTTGCCCAGACATTTCTTCTGGAATTCAGCATCTCCCACGGCGAGCACTTCGTCTATAAGCAATATATCAGGCTCCAAAAATGTGGCCACAGAAAAGGCAAGCCTTATTTTCATGCCGCTTGAATATCTTTTAACGGGAGTATCTAAAAATTTCTCCAACCCTGAAAAATCCACTATCTGATCGAATTTTCTATCTATTTCCTTCTTTTTCATGCCAAGTATAGCCCCATTGAAATAAATATTCTCTCTTCCGCTAAGCTCTAAGTTAAATCCTGTGCCTAATTCAAGGAGACTGCCTATGCTGCCTCTTAAGCAAATCTCTCCTTCGGTAGGATAAGTTATTCTGGACAATACTTTTAATAATGTAGTCTTGCCGGCTCCGTTTCTTCCTATAATACCTACAACCTCACCCTTCTTGACGTCAAAAGATACGTCTTTTAATGCCCAGAAATCTTCCCTTGACGAAGATAGAAACATATCCTTAAAAACTTCCAGAGGATTAGTTATAATGCCGCTTAGTTTCTCTCTTAGAGAGAAACTAACGCCTTGATGACTTATTCTGTATTTCTTCGATATGTTATTGATCTCTATGATTGGCTTCATTTTGTTTATACTATATCAGCGAAAAATCGCTCGGTTTTTCTAAAATAAACTATTCCAAATATGAACAAGGCTAGGCTTATAAATATAGACAGAGAAAGCAATTGCCAGTCAACCGGCCTTACCCCTAAAATAGCGCCCCTGGCTGTCTCAATGACTCCGGACATGGGATTTATAGCCAGAATCCATCTAAATCGATCTCCAAGCATGCTTATCGGATATATTACGGGTGTTAAAAACATAAGCATCTGTATAAAAAAAGGCATTATATAACGCACATCCCTATATTTAACATTCACGGAAGCAAGAAAAGAACCAAGCCCCACAGAAGTTAAAAAAGTTATCAATATCAGAAGAGGCATATAAAAAATGCCTTTTATGTCAGGAACATACCTGTAATAAAACATAAGTCCTATAAGTATAAAAGATGCTATAAGCAGATCCAGAATACCTGTCAGAGAGGAAGAAACAGGTATTATAAGTCTGGGAAAATATATTTTCTGTATTATGCCGGCATTGTTTACCATGCTATTACTTGCTTTATTAAGCGAGAAAGAAAAATAATTCCATAATAAAAGTCCCACATATACAAATATAGGATAAGGTATGCCATCCGAAGGTATCTTGGCGAATCTCCCGAAGAAAAAAGTAAATATGAACATAGCAGCTAGAGGCTGAAACACAACCCAGAGAACCCCGGCGACTGTCTGCTTATATCTTACCTTGATATCTCTCCAAACAAAAAAATAAGCAAGTTCTCTGTAAGACCACAACTCTCTAAAACCTATATTGAAAAACCCTTTTTGAGGCCTTATTATAATCTCATTCATGCAACCAGTTCCTTATACCATCTAATGGTCTTTCTTAATCCATATTCAAAATCTGTCTTTGCCTTAAAGCCAAACTCTTCATACGCCCTATTTGTATCTAAACATCTCCTGGGTTGGCCATCAGGCTTTGTGTAATCCCAGATAACACTGCCTTTAAAACCTGTTAATTTTATAATTAAACCGACTAGATCTTTTATTGAAACCTCAAAGCCTGCGCCAAGATTTACCGGGTCAGATTTATTATATTTTTCTGTCGCGAGAATAATACCCTCAGCCGCGTCTTCTACATATAAAAA
>JAVCCJ010000117.1 GCA_030765585.1 Candidatus Zapsychrus exili
AAAGGCACTAACTTAAAAGGCGCTAACTTAAAAGGCGCTAACTTAAGGTGGGCTAACTTAGAAGGGGCTGTTTTTTATGAAGGATGGATTATAACCAAACAGGAGATGAAAAATGAAACTAAAACTTAAAAAAGGAGAAAGGTATAATTTTCAAGATTTAGCGATCGTTGAAGTTATATGTCTTTCTGATGAAACATATGACCTATATGATTTCGAAATTATTAAAATAATTGATCCATTAATTATTGTGATTTTTATTTTTCTTGAATGGTATAGTGAGGGTGATATTATTAATAAAGCGCATATAGGTAATCTCAAAAGAATTTCAGAATGATAAGGAGTAACATGAACAATTTTAACAAAAATACGGAGTTAACTAATGAGTAATATACCGGCTTTTACAAAAATATATAATATCGGCCATAAAGAGGTTGAAAACATATTTGACGGTCCAGTTGAAGTGACAGAGAAAATAGATGGCAGTCAATTTTGTTTTGGCGTTATTGATGGTAAATTGTATATACGATCAAAGGGCAGAGAAATTGATGAAGAAAATCAAGATTCGATGTTTAGTAGGGCGTGTGATCATGTTAGAAATTTGTATGAAAATAAAAAACTGCCAGAAGGATATGTATTTTTCTGTGAACGTTTAAATAGGCCTAGGCATGTTCGTTTAAAATATGACCGTGTTCCAAAAAATAACTTAATTTTGTTCGGCACACAAATAAATAATGGGTATTGTGACAATAAGCTGCGATTTGCTGAACATTTAGAATTGATATATTATGCTGACCGCTTAGATATCGAGCTTATTCCGTTAATTTATAAAGGTGATAATATTACAATCGCTAAATTAGACGAACTTATCGATAGAAAAAGCATTCTCGGAGACGTTGATATAGAAGGACTTGTTATCAAAAAATATGATGGCGCTAACTCTCCGATCTCTGCAAAATATGTATCAGAGTCATTCAGGGAACGTAAAATAATAAAACTACCAATAGCAGAAACAAGAAAAGAGGCGATTGATGAGTTTATTAAAACATTTAGATCAGAGGCTCGGTGGGAAAAGGCTGTACAACATCTCAGAGATGACAGCAGGCTTGAAAACTCACAAAAAGATATCGGAAAGCTGGCAAAGGAAATTAATATTGATCTTTTGGAGGAAGAGGAGTCTACTATTAAAGAATTCTTCTATAAGATGTACAAGAAGGATTTTACAAAATACGCGCTCCTCGGCTTTGCTGATTGGTATTTGAATAGGTTAAGTTATGAAAACTAAAGATGAAACGATTGACATCAGAATGCAAGACATCATAGATTTATCAGAATCCATAATGAAGGAAGCATCCCGGATTAACGACATTACGAATGAAATATATTCTCATCATAGAATTTCTAATTTAATACTAACAGCGGATAGCATACGGGCAATTGCACAAAATGTGTCCTCTGAATATTGCGCATGGCGACATAATGGTTTTTATTTTGAAACGCAATGTCAAAAGACTTTTTCATTTGATTCTCCAAAACAATTATATGACTGTCATATTGAATATTGTCCTTTCTGCGGTAAAAAGATTATTATAAAAGAGGTTAAATCATGATTATTGATGAAAAACAACAGTATGATCCAACAAACAAGGATCATGTCGAATATTTAAAGAGGTGCTTTGCAGAAAGTGATAAGATATTTCAGAGAAGACAAGAGATGAAGAAAAAGTTGAAGAAAGAGAGAAACAAGTTAAAGCTTAAATAAATCACTTAGGCCTCGCCATCATCCTCTCTATTATTTTCGCCAATGAGCTCTTTATCTCTCCGATATCCTCTTTCAACTCCTTGTCCCTTTCACGCATTAAATCAAATTTTAGTTCTATATTCTCGTTGTGGGATTTTAAACTATCACTGATACGTTTTTTCTCGCCGCGAACATGCTGATAAAACTGATATAACTGAAAAAGAATAGCTGAGGCAAATATCAAATCAAATCCCGCCAAATGGGTTGCAATATGTTTCTGTATAAAACTAAGCATAAACATCCGTGTATTATACCCTTATTAAAGGGAAAGCCGTTATCCTTTAATAACAGTCTTCCTTATTAAACTTTATTTAAATAGTAATTCCCTATTAAAAGAAAATCAATTAAACTGTAAATCTGTTCCCAAACCAGAATGAAATAGTGCCTGCACATAATTCTTTAAAAGATTGATCCATGTGAAAGCCAAAAAGAACACAGCATGCAACCAATAAAATTGAGATAACAACATAAATAGGTCTGATTGAAGCACGCAGATCGAGTATCCATTGACTAACTTTTTTCGGATTTGGCATATCTCTGTTATAATATTTAGTCTGTGCATCGACTAAAGCCGCTTGTCCTTTTGTATAGTCAGCAATTACTTCTGGTTTCGTTATAGCAAGTGTATTTAAAGTTGCAGAAGCCGTATCATTCTTGCTTACAAATATCTTCTTTATAAGATCAAAAACAGGGGGCATAATAAGGCCGCCTAATGTTACAATTGCAGTCGGATCAAACATTATAATGACTCATCATGCGGCCCGTATTCTTCAAAAAACTTGTTGTTTGCCACTTTTCTTATAATATTAGACATTCGTTGCGCTCTCTCTGGTGTATCATCTCTGTACCATTCAGAGTCTAGCATTTCCTCTGCTGCTTCGGCATATTTATCGTCTTTTAAATATCCAAGTGTGTTTTTAAACTCCATTAGATCACTGAAGCCCATCTGATAAGCCATACAGATCAAAACAGCCTGGACAGTAAATGACTCATCCCTATAAAATGGCAAACGATGCTCTAATTTAATATGAAGCGTTTCAACAGAATCATCTAAAATCTGTGCTGCGTATTCTTTAGATATTTTCCCCTTTTCAATAATTGCATCTACAGCTTTCTTAGGGAGAATGCCATCTTCAAGATTTGTACCATAGCCAATAGTGAGTTTTTTAGCTGTGCATCGATAAGGGGTATCACTAAACCCCTCCTCGAATATCAATATATTTTTGGCATATTCACATGCAGTTTCGGTCATTTACTTTTTTCATTCTTGACTTCGGCTGCAATCTTTTCAACT
>JAVCCJ010000081.1 GCA_030765585.1 Candidatus Zapsychrus exili
AACTTATCTACAATATCATCAACACCCAACTCTGATGGATTTAATCTATCTACAAGACTTGCTCTAGCAGTCCATAATACAATAGGATTTGTATATCCTGCAGCTCTCATCCTTTTTGCAGTTTCAATACCACTAAATCCTGGCATTTCAATATCCATCAAAACTAAATCGGGTGTTTGTTGAACAATATAATCAAGTGCTTCTTGACCACTGGTGGCTTCACTTACACTACCGCTACCGTAAATATTTTCTATTGGCCCAGATCTTAACATCCTATCATTTGCTTCATCATCAACTAATAATATGTTCTTCATATCCAATAAGAATGATATTATATTTAAAAATATAACTGATAGCTAACCCTTAATTCTCTTAATAAAAGGCACTCCGTGCTTGATGCAAAAAAACTTTCTCTCTGCGTCATACTGTCGACTTCGTCGATTTTTTCTTGCAGAAAAAACGTATAACAGCGATTCGTGATGTTATATACAATCAGAATTCGGCTAAAACAAGCGCAAATTATCTAGTGTCAGATGTTGGTTTACCATGATTCCCTTAAGGGCTCTCATGAGCTAAATATTCAAGTGGAGGTAATGGAATATTGCCAGTGTCACTCCTCCATGATCTTCTTTCTTCTATAATTCTTATATCCTGTTCAAATTGTTTTACTAACTCCGCTTGATGAGCTTCACTATTTTCATAACACACATGAGAATAAAGACATCTCTGAGGACCATATTCTTTAGTTCTTGGTGGTGGAATCATTATATCCACAAATTTTATGAAATATATAAAATATTCGTCAAGGTGCCCAAAATCAATTTCATTTAACATCGCAACTATGCGAAGTTGTTTATATCCGAAGGATAATAAACAATTTGGGTGAAGTGGAGTTCGGCTACGAGCGAAGCGGAGTGGACGAATGGAACGTAACCGTATAGTTGCTGTTATACGTTTTTTCTGCAAGAAAAAATCGACGAAGTCGACAGTTTAGAATAAGTCCGTCATCAGATAAGCGAATGCGATACATCAAACAAAATAATCAAGGGGCTGGGGCTACTTAATATCTAATCTTTCTGCTCTTTGTGCTATTTTTGTATAGAATTCATCCTCTTTTCCAATTAAATTAGGATATCTACTCTGATAAAATTCAATTGTCTTTCCAATTAGACCTTTGAGTCTTTCATAATCTAAATCACCAAAAGCTTTAAAGAAATTTCTTAAATATCTATTTAAAATTGTTTTTCTACTACTATTAGTATCTCCAGATAACTCAAAAGCACCGTCTTTTGCTAAAAAAGCCAATCCTCGGATATGATCTGCGACAATAGGATTATTATCAATTTTTTTAAAAATAGTACTAATTGATTCTAATCCATTTATTGCTTGTACTACACGTTCTAAACCAAAACCAGCAGCAATAGTTGGAGGATTATATTCGCTAACAATTTCCCCTTTCTCAACTCTTTGGTCATATAGGACAGAAGTAAATAATTCTAATTCTCCTATATTTGATGGGAAAAATAATTCAGTACGTGGACCTCCATAAGGTTCAACTTGATTAGCAACATATGATTCCATATCTGTATGGGGAACAAATTTTTCTATCCCAAGAGATTCCCATATAGGTTTTACTTCATCTGGATTTACTTTTACATTATTAATGGTTCCACCATCAAAATAATGTGCAGTAAAATTATCTAATTTAATACTTCGTAAAAATGATAATTGATCTTGAAGAATCCTTTCTCTATCCAGGGGATTGTCAGAAAAGGTTACTGCCATTTCAAAGAAAGAAAGATGAGTTTTATCTCCAACTTTTTCAATATCCCAATATCTATGACAGGGCTGTATAACAACATACGGTCCATTACTTTTTCCTACAAAGTTTGGACCACCACTCACTGTAAAGCAGGTTGGAAATGTTTCATTAACAAGCGAATCTGAACTAATTGAATTGTATCCTCTTTCAGTCATATATTGTTG
Organism: Candidatus Zapsychrus exili; assembly: GCA_030765585.1. Classification (GTDB taxonomy): domain Bacteria; phylum Omnitrophota; class Gorgyraeia; order Zapsychrales; family Zapsychraceae; genus Zapsychrus; species Zapsychrus exili. The sequence goes on from JAVCCJ010000081.1 coordinate 1,987, forward strand.
AAATTGCTTTCCAATTTCATTTATATTAATCATAGAGTAGTTAATTGCATTAGAGTATATTAGTGTTTGTAGTAGTATTTTTAACGACAGATTTAAATATAGGGAGTGTATTAATAATTATATGGAACCTGAAGAAGCGCTAAAATCAATTGGTTTGTCAAGTAAAGAAATTAAAGTTTATCTTGCTTGTTTAAAGATAGGATCTGCAACAGTGAACCAAATATCTAAAGAAGCTGGAACTTTTAGAACATATACTTATGATATTTTGAAATCATTGGCTGAGGAAGGATTGGTTCATCATGTGATGAAAGAAAGAAAACAATTCTTTGAGTCTTCTGATCCTGAGAGAATAATTGAAATTTTAAAAGAAAGAGAAGATAAGATAAAGGATGTTCTTCCAAAATTGAAAAGTATGAGTAAATCCATAACAGAAAAACCCTCTGTTGAATTCTACGAAGGATTAGCAGGAGTAAATTTCATACATGATTTAATTTTACGTGAAGTTCCAAAAGAAATAAGAGTTTTTGGAAATCCCGAACAGCACTTTGAAATCATGAAATTTTACCTACCTAGATTTGTAAGAACAAGAGTAAAAAAGAAAATAATGGCGAGGGTAATAATTAAGGAATCAAAGATTGGCAGAGAATGGATGAAAGGAAAAGAAAAACTAGAATTAAGAGAAACAAGATTCTTTTCTTTACAACCAAAAGAATTTCCTGCTGTAATATATATGTGGAATAATAAAATTGCCTATTTTACAATCGAAAAGAAGATAATTGCAGTTTTAATTAAGAATGAAAATATAGCACAAGCACAAAGAGCAGTATTTGACAATTTATGGGAAGTAGCTAAGAAAGGATAAAGCCCCAGCCCTCTCAAAATAAAAAGGACTTATTCTAAATTGCGTATAACATCGCAATTAAGCGACCCGTAGGGCTCGGGCGGAGTGAAACGACCCCGAGTGTTTTTGCGAAGCAAAAATATGGGTGGAAAAACCTGCAAGGTTTTGGAACCGCTTAATCT
>JAVCCJ010000030.1 GCA_030765585.1 Candidatus Zapsychrus exili
AAACGCAGGAAAAGATGTAAACACTAATAGGGCAAATATCCCTAAAAGAACAATCACAGAAATAATACCGTTAAAAAAGAAAAAGCCATGAATAAGCTTTTCTTTTATAGAAGAACTTATCCATGATCTTTTTCTTTGTATTAAAATGCTTCCTTGCATATATTTATAATCCAGCCTTTGCATTTAATTCCTCGTACTCAACAGGTATTTGAAAAAAACCTTCCTCTTCAACTTTTTGTTGGCCTATATTACTTAATTCATATGCAAGAAAATTCTTTAAATCACCAGTAGGATTACCATTTACATATTGATTTAAGGGACGAGAAATTGGATATTTCCCGCTTTTAACATCTGCAGAATTCAATGGACTTGCATAAGTTTCACCTACTCTTGAAGCTACTTTTAATACATTTAAGCCCGTTGCTTCTTTTACATAACCAACTCCTACATAACCTATTCCAGATTTATCTTGTTTTATGGCTTCAACTATTTGAGCATTTCCATTCATTCTATTCATTTTTTGAGAATAGTCTCCTTTTAATATTGCATCACGGAAAAATACAAAAGTCCCAGAATTTGATTGGCGTCCATAAAGAGTAATTGACATACTTGGACCACCAACTTCACTCCAATTAGTAATTTCCCCTCTAAATATTTTTCCAATCTCATTTACTGTTAATTGTGTAACAGTACTATTTCCATTAGTAATAACACTTAATCCATCCATAGCAATAACAACACGATTTACACTGACACCATTATCTGATGCTTGTGCTACTTCTTTTGATTTCATTAACCTTGATGCATTTGCAATATCACATTTCCCATTAATAAGTGCAGCAACTCCTGTTCCTGATCCTCCCCCAGTTACAGCAATATATTTTCCAGGGTTAGCTTCCATATAATCTTCGGCTAATCTTTGTACAAGATTAATAAGTGTATCTGATCCTTTAATCTGCAACATTTCCTGTGCACTACTACTATGCGCAAACATCAATGAGCTAATCACCATTATTAACATTAGTAATTTTTTCATTTTTATTTCTCCTTTTTTATTCAGCATTATTTTATTTCTTTTTTAATTATATTATTTATATGTGACAACTTTGTGACAACACTGTTAAATTTCTGTCAATTTTTCTAGAACTTAAATTCGACATCTGTTTGAACAATATTCTCACCAATAGTTGGCCCTGTGATGTTCTCCATATAGTAATAATCCAGGCCTAACGTTACATTCTTGGCCAAACCATATGTAAAGACAACCTCATGACCCTTAATGCCTGTCTCCCCACCATAAGAATCAGAATCAGGATATGCATCAATCCATGCATCTTTTTCTAAACGACGATACATATATTTTGCCTGCCATTGACCTGACTTTTTAACTTTCTTAGCTCCAAACTTAATTCCAGCTAAGTAACCATCTCCTTCATTAGCAGGATTTGGGTTATGAACATACTGACCAAACATAGCCGCGTAAGGAACAAGCCCACCCAAAGGCTCTTTAATAGATAACTCAATCTCTGGGTTAATAGTGTTATAGTCATACATCAAGTTACCGGCTGCATCTAAACTGTTGGTACCCGCGCTATGATCTAAATTACCTTTTCCTTTAAGGCTATTGAATCCATATAAAGCAACAGCCATCTTTAAACTCATACCATCGCCCATGTCCCATTTCATTCCTGGCTGAGCGTAATACATAACAGGATCAGATGTGTCACTGCTTGATTCATCCAAAACAAAAACACCAGTATTTAAAAATAAATTAACATCATCAGAAGCAGATCTTGTCAAAGCAACTGCCACACCCTCTGGGTTAATGTCACCATCCCACAACAAATCACCTGTCTGCCATAACACAGGCTTACGCGTAAATTTACCACCATAAATTGTAGCCCATGATTTTGGCTGATATTGAGCATATGCATAATCCATGCGAATATCCGCTGTTTCAAAATTGTTTGTCATTGTCTGATTGGTTGAACGAGGATCTGTCCCTCCTGTTGACAAACCAGCGGCTACCTTAAAATTATCAGCAACATTTGATTCTAGTCCTAATCTAAAGCGATAACGCCCACGATTACGGTCTTCTGCCCCATCCTTTTTACTCCATTGATGACGCAAACGTAAATCGCCCTTTAACTTCGTGGTTTGAATCCACTCTGGCAAATTAGGATGTTTTCCTTGCGCAAGTTCTTCAGCGACTCTCTTTTTGGTTTCATCTCTGACAATTTCAGCTTTAATCGGAGTTAAAACTCCTTGCTCGACTAAAACGTCTAACAAAACATCAATTTCTCCTGCATATACATTCGAATTAAAACAAAAACCAAGCATTAGAAACACAACTAAAATCCATAAACTTTTTTTCATCTTTTTCCCTTTCTTTTCAATTTAAAATTATCATTTAAATTTTTAATATTTATTTTTAAAGATTTAATCATAATTAAAATGTCATGAATTCTTGAATCTTGCGATTAACATTCTTTTTCTTTGCATCTTTTCCTCCGTTTTAGTTTTTATATTTGACAAAATCTCGTCAGTAAATCTTTTACAATTCAAATAATAAAAAATCCCATATGCCGAACCGATAGAAGTTAAAATTAATAAAACAAATATTCGATTCATATTTTTCTCTCCTTTCAATAACAAGATTACATTATTGATGTGACAGAAATATTGAGATGGTGTGAAATGTTAGTGACTTTTTAAATAATAATATGAGAAGAAACTGAAGGCGTTTTATGCCTTAGGGAGGGTAAAACTAAACGTGGATCCTTGACCTTCTATGCTTTGAACAGATACTTCGCCATTGTGGGCTTGAATAATATGTTTAACAATTGAAAGACCTAAACCAGTGCCACCTAATTCGCGGGAACGAGCTTTATCTACACGATAAAAACGTTCGAAAAGTCTTGGCAAATCTTTTTGCGGGATTCCTATGCCAGTATCAGTAATATCAACCTTTACGGAATCATTTGTTTCGTTGGCTGTTATTAAAATTTCTCCATTAGGATTATTATATTTGATAGCATTATCAATAAGGTTAAGGACAACCTGTTTTATTCTTGTTTCATCAGCAAGTATGTTTGGTATATTTTGGGGAATGCTAATTGTGAGG
>JAVCCJ010000065.1 GCA_030765585.1 Candidatus Zapsychrus exili
ACTTCTGGTCTCCAACCTGTTTCTTTCTTTATCTTGTTATTGCATCCAACACAATCAAAACTTTTAGAAAAATACGTCCTATCTTCTTTCAGAATGATGTCATCTCGACTTGATAGCTTTAAAAGCTTCTTTAATAGATCTCTCATATTATATGAGTTGCCTGAGCAAATATTGTAAATATGACCAGGTTTACCCTTATAAGCTATTAATAATAAAGCCCTACATACATCTTCAATATCTAAAAAATCTCTTTGTCCACTTAAATTCTTTGTGCGCAATATCTTTTTTCTTGTTTGCTTCTCTAAAATAGATATTTCTTTAGCAAAATATCCTAAAGATAAAGTTGTAGGAGTGCCTTTTCCTGAAACGTTAAAAATCCTTCCAATTGTAACATCAACTCCTTTTTCGATATAAGATGCACTTAATAATGTTTGCATATACTTAGTCATGCCATACCAAGAAGAAGGGCTGGGTTTGATAGTCTCTCTAATGCAGCCATTTACCTTATCAACAAAACCATACTCAGCAGCAGAACCTGGAATTACAACACGCGGTTTATAGCTACCAATACTTGAAATTACGTCTAAAACAGCTTGAGTACTTAATACATTAGAATTGAAAAGTTTAGCTGAATCTCCTGATATACTACCTGCTAAATGAAAAATATAATGTGGCTTTAATTTAATAAATAAAGCTTTTATTCTTCTTCTATCATGCAAATCGCAAACAAGCATATGTTTAGAAGATGTTTCTAACTTTAAATCAACTCCGAAAACTTCAAATTTATCTTCTTTCAATATAAGATCTCGGAGTCCATTCCCTAAAAATCCAGATACTCCCGTTATAAGAACTTTTTTTCTCATCTATTTATCTTTCATAAATTTATTTTTATCGCTGTCTCTTGAATAATTTCAAAGCCTCTTTAACTTAGAATAATATGCAAAAGTCATGCCATATATTGTCCATATAGGTATTGCGGTGTATGGCAATTCAAATATCAATAAAAAATTAGCCGCAACAAACCAATTTATTATAATGGCGCAAAGTAAGATACCTACAAACGACCTATTTATTATAAAAAACTTAACCATCTTAAAAAGAATAGTCAAAATGCTTAATATAAAAATTAGTCCAACTAAACCAGCTCGATAAATCATATTAAAATAAGAATTGTGAGCTGCCACCCAGCCTTCTCTTGACCACTCACTTTTTCCCCATTCTAACATTTCTAAACTAATAGACCTTAAAGGCTTTCCAAAAGAAAATCCAAGCAATGGCTTTTCTTTAAAGAGCTCAACAAACATATCTCTCCAAATAAATATTCTAAAAACCGCATTAACACATGCATTATCAAAATCTCTATAGCCAATTTGTTGCTCATCTATGCCAATTGTATAAATATCTTCTACGGCTTCCTCAGACATTTTGGATATAGCTGCTACCTGCCTTTCTTTCTCCACATTTATCTCTTCTATTTTCTTAGTATAATTTTCAATAAAAGAATCTTCCCTGTAAATATCTTTTACAAACGCGTCTTTTTCTTTATGCGTATCAAATCCTATAGTACTATTAGTTCCTTCAGATTTTTGTCCTTCGCTTAATTCTGAAGTAGAAACAATACTGTCATCCAAAACATATTGACTAACAGACTCATCGTTATTCTTAATCAGATCTACTATTTTATTTTCCATATTAATTGTCTGATTTTTCACTTCTAATACAGCCAACATATCCTGCTCTGCCATCCGTCCTTCCTTCTCTTTTAAAACAAATTCTTCTTTTCCTTGTATAGCGCTTTCTAACTCAGCTTGTTTTATTTCTAGTTCTCTGTCTTTCTCTTCTATAACTTTCCTTTTTAAACGCTCATAATGCAGTTTTATATCCTTTTCTTTTCTTTCTTTCCCTATTTGTCCATTTATTTTTACCTGCAAACTACTTAAATCAGGATTATAGAGTCCAACCTTATCAATATGCTTAACCTCATAGCTATCAATACTCTTTTTAATAATATCTTCATAATTCAAAAAAGTCTGCGTCATTTGATCGAAGCTAAATATTGATTTTATTGAAATATTCCTCTCTACCAACTTAACAAAGAAAAAAGATACAAAAATTACAAATGAAATAAAAAGCAACACCTTCTTTTTCTTGCTTAACTTTACAAAACAAGACAATGCAACCCCCAGAAATATCATTGCAGCTAAATTACCCAAGATCATCATCCTAGCCATATTTACAAAACTTGCATATGGAATCACTGCAATAAATCCTGCAAAAGCAGCATACCTAATTAACTTTATTCTAATGCTACCAATTAAGATAAAAACAAGAGCACAACAAGTTAAAAGCCAATATGAATCATTCTTAAAAAGAATAATACATAACAATATGCAAAAGAATACAAAAATATTTCTCTTGCTAAAAAAGTCTTTCCTGTAAAATGAATATCCAAGAACAATAAAAAGAGGATAGTAAAATAATGCAGCATGTCTAAAAGCTAGTGGACCCCAGAAATGATAGCCAATTAAAGCTTTTAGCACAACAAAAACTAAATAACAAAGAATAGCTATCTGGGTTTTATTAGAAAACTTAAGCTTAACACCACCCTTTAAAAAGAATAAAATTAAACATATAAAAAGTACCACTTCTCCTATAAATATTGGAAAACTCAAAAATGAAAACTTTATATTCCACTCTGCAAACTGGCTAGAGAATAATATATATAAGAGAGAAATAGCTCCAATAAAAAACAAAGCGAACTTGTCTATAAACTCTCCATTAACCTTAAAATCTAACTTTTTAATAACTTTATCTATCATTTAATTGCCAAAAATCCTTCAAAACATAAATATTTCATTACACTTTTTATATTAAGAAAACCGGCTTTCTCTAATAGCCTTAAATTATCCTTAGATGTAAGTGGCATTAAAACACCTTGCAAGCTTTTATCTTTGTTTTTAATCTCATCTAAAGAAAACCCTTGGCTCAACTTATAGTTATTATAAATAGAGGTAACTGTCTTTTGAAAATCGGCATCTTCGAACTTTATTTTCTCAAAAAGCAAAAATGCCCCACCAGAATTCAAACTTTTGTATATACTATTAAAAACTTCTTGGCGTAAATTAGATGGTATAAATTGCATACAGTAATAAGAAACTATCATGTCTGATTTTTCATATTCAAAATTTAATACATCACCACAAACAAATCCTATATTATCTATGCTATCACAATGCTCGTATGCATGAGCTATCATCTCTTCTTCTATATCTATACCTATCCATCTGATATTTGGCTTATGCTTATTACATTCAGCTAATTTCCTAATCAACTGTCCAGTTGAAGTTCCGAGCTCATAGCAAATGCTTTCTGATTTGCAAAAGAAATCGCTTAACGAACATATCAAATCGTGTCCCATATCATAAAGCGGAACAGACTTTCTTATGTGCTCTACAAATTTATCCGGAACATCTCCTGAGAAACTCCATCCTGAAATTCCTTTTTGTATACCATCGCCTACATTCATAAAATTCCTTAAATATTAATGTCATTCCTGCGAATACAGGAATCTAATTGTAATTTTTAGAAACAACGTTTTACAAAAACAAGATCCCTGCATTCGCAGGGATAACAAACGTATTAAAAACATTAAAAAACTATTAACACCACTTTACGATTTTATCCTTTATCTTCTAACTTATTCCTTATACTACTTTAGAAATTCCTAGCTTATAAATAGCTTTTCTTCTATAAAACCATTCATAAAATTTAATAACAAGATTTAATAATAATTTTCTAAACAAAGTCGATATAAAAAGTGCTGAGAAAATACTTAGAATCCCAAATTCTTTAATAGCCGACAAACAAACTTCTCTTGCCTTTATAAAATCTTCTTTTACAAAAAATGAATATATTCTTCTTAAATAAAATGTCTCAGCTTGTTTTGTTCTCCAACTTTTAATATAAGAATTATCGATATTTAACTCTAGATTTATATTCTTGTACACATAATTATGCACATCTAAAGCTTTAGAAAATTCTTCTTCGCTTAGAGCCCCTTCATCATAATGTGCTCTACATAATAGCTCTGCATCACATTCCAATAAGTGAATCTTAGACACAAAACCAATATGCTGATTAATAATTTTAGATATCTCAACAACACCTTGACCTCTTCTACCTAATTGAGATGCTGATTCATCATGCCTTCTTACTGCCATAAGAATATCTGGATTACTTTTAATATTACACCCTTTTCTTATCAGCTCAACCCATAAACCATAATCTGCTGCTATTTTATACTGCTCTTTATAGCCTCCAGCAGAAAGAACAACCTCTTTCTTCATTAAAGAACTACCATGATTAATTGGAGAATTAATTATAGCCCTCAACAGCACATCTTCTCTTTTTTCAAGAGACATGTGTATCTTCTTTATATTATTTTTTACATCTATAGTAACAAGCCCGGAACTTAAAATTACACAATCAGAATTCTTCTTCAAATAAGCAACTTGACTATCAATCCAGTTAGGAAATGCTATATCATCTGCATCTATACGCGCTATATAATCTCCACTTGCTTTATTAAATCCAATATTTAAAGACTTCGTTTGTCCTATATTAATTTCATTGTTATAAATAACAACTCTATTATCATCAAACGACTTAATAACTTCAAGAGAATCATCAGTACTACAGTCATTTATAACCAAAAACTCAAAATCCCTATATGTTTGATTAATTACGCTTTTTATAGCAGATCTTAAATACTCTCCACCATTATATACTGTCATCAAGACAGTTATTTTCTCTATCATAACTTTAAGCAGATATAACTTCCTTATAACAATTTAAAGCATCCTTGCTTATGCCAACCTTTAAATCATAAGAAAATTCTCTCATATCATTACTTTCTTTAATTACGCCAAAACCGTTCTTTTCATAAAAGTCTTTTGTCTGGCCATTTTTAGCCGTAGAAAAATACTGCCCCAACACCTTACCTTTGCCTTTTTTCTTGATCAAATTCAAACATTCAGATAAAAAGATCTTTTCAGCCTTTCTGCCTAAAACACGACAAGACATTAGAAAAGTATCTAGACATGCCTCTGTTTTATCGTATTTGATTATAGAAACTCCGACTACCATATTCTCCGAATTTATCTTTTAAGTTAAGATAAAGAACATCATAATCCTTGTTATCTACAAAACTTTTAATATCTACTTCACTATATCTCTTTGTTGTTAAATTGAACTGATTAGTTTTCTGAGTCAATTGAGCTACCCTTTGGATCTGAGAATCAGATGCTTTAGAAACCTCTGCAACAAGCTCCAATGAGCTTAAGAAATCATCTAAATTATCAAACTGTTTTTGAACCTGTTTTCTTTTCGTTTCAGTAACGTACATATTTGTTCTGTTCTTGTCTTCTGAGCTTTTTGCCAACGAAGCAAATAAACCATCCTTTAGAAGAGCAGTTGAATATTTTGAGAGATCTTCAGGAACTTGTATAACAGCAACATCAGGTATCATCTGTTTTACCATCTCACACTCTAAAGGACTATCATCTACAAAAACAAAACTATCTACACCTAAGCTCAATTCTTTTGCAATTGATAATATGTTTTCTGGTTTATTCCCCCAATTAATCCTGCAAGCTGACAAGTATTTTCTTTTTATAAGACAATACTTATGGTTATCTAGAACTTCAAAAACGTCCGCTTCATTATTTTTACTGCTTAATGCTAAAATTGTTCCGCTGTCCATCAACTTTAGAATATCTTGCTGAAAAGAATAGTATATGTTGCCAGGATACTCATATTTATCTAACTTTATTCCGTCTATACCTTCCTCACCTAACACTCCTCCCCATAATGTATTGTCACAATCTAACACAAGGCATTTTTTTACTTTACCTTTAAGCACTTTTATTATATTTACAATCTCAGTTGCATATTCTTTTATAAATGCATTTTTAAACAAAGACCTAGCCACATACCACATTCTACGATCTCTTACATTATCTGAACCTATTCTTTGTTCTATCTGGTTAAAATCTACTAAGTAAATATTGCTGCTTTCTAAAACTTGTTCTCTTAGCCATAAATTAACTTTAGCTATTATACTTTCGTAGGAATTCCCATCTTTAAATGATGCAGCGCCAATATGGTTATAAAGCGGCATAAGAAATGTATTACATAAGATAAGGCTGCTTGAGCGAGTACTTATAGCTTTTATTATTTGATCAATACGGTCTACTATATTTCTATAACCAAATTCATTGCTACTAGACGATATAAAATTCTCAAGAACTAAAGATAGCACCACCACATCCGGCTTCGATGCATACAACGCTGAGTTATCATCCAGTATTTCTTGCATAAACGCATCATAATCGCCAATTACAGTATCAATATTAAGCTGAGACAATATACCTAAACCTTTTAAGAACGGTTTTATATTATCAATTGTATGATTTCTTAATACATGAACCTTGGCCTCTTCTAGACCCGAAGAATCATCTTTCTTAAAATCATTTATTGCTTTCATTAAATGATGCAATGAAGCTTTTTCTATTGAATCTTTTATGCAATTTATATTCATTTTTAAGATTATTTTAATTTTTCATCTATCAACATTGCTGCGAGTCCAAAATTAAGCATTTCGTTTGACTCCTCTGGAGTAATGCTAAGACCAAACTCTTCTTCGATAGATAAAACTAAATTAAGATGCTGCAAAGAATCCCACTGTTCTATATCCTCTGGAGATGTTTTATCATTAACGTCTTCTGGATTAACAAAAAATAAATTCTGAAATATTTCTTTAAGCTTATTTTGTATATTTAGTTCCACGCTCATACTATTGCCGAGCCTCCCGATAAAATTAAATTATGTCCGTTTATATATGAAGCCTGCGGACTACAAAGATAAACAACATTCTCTGCTATTTCATCAAGACTTGCCAATCTTTTAAGAGGTGTTTGCGCCTCAACTAATTGCTTTGTCCTTTCAGAAACATTTTCAGTCAAATCTGTTCTTAGCATATTAGGAGATACCATATTCGCGCAAATATTATGCTTTCCATATTCAACCGCAATAGACTTTGTAATAGCCTCCAACGACTTTTTGTTTACGTTATACGCAGAAAACCCTGTTGGTGGAACATTTACAATTGAAGTAGATAAAACACTTACAATGCGTCCAAATTTTTGCTCAACCATTTTAGGCAGAAAAACTTTAAGCAAATTAAACGGCCCCTTTGCTCCGTAATCGAATGCTTGTTTAAAATCATCTGCTTCTTGTTCCAGTAACGGAACCTGATTTAATTTGTTTACAGCATTAAAGACAATTACATCAAGCCCATCTTTTATCTGCTTTGCTAAAGAACTTGCTCCATCCTCTGTTGTCACATCTGCCTTAACCAACTCAATTGTTCCATCAAAAGCTTCGCATTCTTTTTGAACTTCAAGAGCTTTGTCATCTGAGGTCTTATAATTCAAAAAGACATGCGCACCTTGTTTGGCGAACTTCTTAACTATTTCAGCACCCAGACCACGACTAGCCCCTGTTACTAAAACCTTGTATTCTTTTATCTGTTTATTATTCATTTTGTCTTTTTCCTCCAATATTTTTACTCTTCCTTCACCTTTTAAAACTACCAATCCCCTTTTGTTCCTTGCCTCAACTTTTACAGTAATTACTTTCTGAGATTCAGATTTACTAACAATCTCTCCATAAAGATCTATCTTGTCTCCTACCTTTACAGGTGCTAAAAACTCAAAATTCTGCGACAACCATAGTGCTCCAGGACCTGGCAAATGCATTCCAACAACTGTTGACACAAAAGATCCAACAATCATACCATGGGCAACTCTTTCTTCGAACTGAGTATTCTTAGCAAAATGGCTATCAACATGGAGGGGATTTAGATCACCTGTTAGGTCTGTAAATTGACCAATAATCTTTTCATCAACTACAATCTCTATATTACAGTTGTCCCCCACCTTTATATCTCTTATATCTCTTATAATTTCTCTGGCATTTAAACTTCTTTCCTTTTCCTTATTACTCTTGCAGGATTGCCGGCAACAATTGAGTATGGAGGAATCTTAATCGACACAACGCTTCCTGCTGATATTACAGAGTGATTGCCTACATCAGCTCCACCTAAAAATATACATTTTGCTCCAACATAAACATCATCACCCAATATTATTTTTTTCTCTTCGCTGCCTTGCTCAATAAACAACTTGTCCGGATCGTCAAATCTGTGATTTGAAGTTCTAAAAAAGCAATACGGCCCTATCCAAGTATTATCTCCTACGACAAGGCAAGGCTTCTCTCCTGGTCCAGGATTAAGCTCAGTATAGCGACCAACACTTGAGCTATGTCCAATTTGCATAAGTTCTGGGAAAAATACTGTACAGCCCTGCTGAATAATAGACTTCTCTCCAAATGAATGAAATTTCTTTCTGTAATACCATCTTCTCAAATTATTTCCATAAAGTTCTATTGGCCAAACTCTTGTTATTGAACGTAGAATGATCCCTGGTATTGATAAAATAGATTTAAATAGGTTTATTATTTTTTTCATATTTACCTTTTCTCTGCTAATGCGCGCATCCAAGTGCCATTGTTATTTTCATAAAAGGCCTTTAAGCGCCAAGCATAAAATTTTATTAAAAATGCTTTAGGTATTATCCTTCTTGCTTTGTAAAAGAATACTTCTACACAATAAGCAAAAATGTTATCCTTTTTTGCTTTCTGAGCATCCTTTCCATAAAAACAAATTGACTTCACATTCAACTAAATACTTTCCATCAATATCTCAATACTTTTTTTGCTAAAAAAGAACAAATGAGGAAAAACATCCGCTTTAAACAAATAGTCCTTATTAGGAACTCCTAAAAGCAATGTTCCTCCATCGTTTAGATAAGTAGACACGTTTTCTAAAAACGACTTGGGGTCTAAAACGTGTTCTAAAATATGCGACAAAACAATCAGATCATATTTTTTATCTATTTTCTCTGTAGAATCATAAATCTCTAGCTTAGTTTTAAAGTTATTCTTATTCCAAGTCTTAGCTAGTGACTCTTTTAATGCTTTATCAGCTTCAATAGCACAATATTCCACCACATCAATATCTTTATCATCTGCCGCGATCATTCCATAAAAACCATGACCTGCACCAACATCAAGAATTGACCAACTTTTCTTGATATTATTCTTTATGCCATTCTTAAAAAAATCCCATCTAGATTTTGAAAGAACATACTGTCCAGGAAAACTATTTGGCGTAATCAGCTGTATCTTTGAATCATCCCAATACTCACCATTAAAATATAATTCCTCGAGCTGTTTCTTGCTTAACGGTGGATATGCAATTCCCACGCCACAGTTCCCGCAAAAATAAATATCATTTGGTACATTCTTATCTTTTTTATCATAAGGATACTTGATACACTCTGCTTCCTGCTCTTTAAAGCGATTTGAATATACTGGACATGTTAAAAAATTATCATTATTCATTCTGATTAAAAAAATCTAATAAATTTTGAGTTGCCTCTATTTCCATCTGAAGCCTTGACTCTTTAGTCAAGGTAGCAACATGTGGTGTTAAAATTACATTATCCAGCTCACATAGCGGACCCAAATATGGTTCTTTTGAAAATACATCCATTGCAGCGCCTGCTATTTTACCGCTCTTTAGAGCTTCAACTAAAGCATCTTCATCAACAAATTGACCCCTCGCGACATTTACAAGAAAAGATCCATCTTTCATCGTTGATATTTCTTTTTCTCCTAAAACAAATGGATTGCTTTCCACATTTGCTAAATGAATACTTACAATATCAGACTTTTTAAGTAATTCTTCTGTTGATACAATTTCTATTTCTTTTTCCTTAGCCCAAGCTTCATCAGGGGCAATATCAGCACCTAAAATATCAGCTCCTAACACTTTGAGCATCTCTGCTGTTCTTTTACCTATTCTTCCCAAACCAAGAATTCCAACCTTTTTACCTACAAGTAGATTCCCAGCCTTCTTCTTCCAATTATCAGATTTTAATAATATAGTGTGCACCGTTAATTTTTTTAATAAATCAAAGATAAATGCAACAGTCAACTCTGCAACAGGTTGTATTACAACATCTGGAGTATTCCTGATAACAACTCCTTTTTCTTTTGCTTTATCATGATCGATACTGTCAATTCCTACTCCACAACGACTTATACATTCTAAACTTGGCATCAAATCTAAAACTTCAGCATCATATAGTTCAACTCCAGCAACAACACCATTACAATCACCAGCAAGCTCTACTATTTCATCCTTAACCAGCCTTCTTCCTAAAGTATTTACTTTATATTCAAATCCACTTTCTTTAAGCAAATTCAAAGGTTCTTCCCCATATTGAGAAAAAGTTGATAATGTCACAAATATTTTTTTCATAAATTCCTTATCTTTTCGTAAATTTCAGATTGTTCTTTGTTTTTTTCTAAAATTTCTTCTATTCTTTTTACATGTTCAGGCTCATCTAACCCAAACATCTGTTTGTCAAATACAACGCCACGAATACCGTATCCATGTTCTAATATTCTCAAGAAATCTACAGACTCTGCAATCTCTAGCGGTGTAGGTGCAAGATTAGAAAATTTTATAAGAAATTCCTTTCTAAAAGCCGAAAGTCCTGTTTGACGATAAAGAGGTGTCTTATTCTTTTCTTGCAAAAAAGGTATTAGTGACCTTGAAAGATACAAAATATTATTATTATTATCTAAAGTTGTTTTAACCACACTTATATCATTAAAGTCTTCTTGCGTTTCAATTGTAGACAATAAATTCGTACATAATAAATTTTTATCATTTTTAAAAGGCTCAAGCAGAAGATCAGCTACTTTTGGATCAAACAAAGGCTCATCACCTTGAAAAATTAAAACTATTTCAGCATCAATATCTTTTGCTGCTTCCTCCACTCTATCTGTGCAGCGATCGTGGGTATCTTTAGTCATTATTGCTCCCCCACCATAACTTTCAACAGTATCAAATATTTCCTTATCACAAGTTGCAACATAAACTTCATCTATGCTTTTACATAGCTCAACCCTTCGTCTTACATGCTCAATCATAGGAAAGCCTAGTATTTTAGCTAACGGCTTTCCTGGAAAACGTGATGCAGCCATACGAGCAGGTATTACAGCTATTATTTTTCCTTGTTCCATAATTATTTCCTATTGCGGCAAAACTCCACAATCAACATTTAAAGATTGACCAGTTATAGCAGTTGCCTCATCTGAAGACAAAAACAGACAAGTCTTTGCAACTTCATCTCCACGAGGCAGCCTTTTAAGCGATGCCTGTTTAGACGCAAAATCTTTCAAATAAACATTTGCATTTAGTCCTTTGGTTGGCGAATCTTTGTCTTTTAATGCCTTAAGCAAGCCTTTTGTTTTAACATAAACAGGACAAATAGCATTTACTCGAATACCATCTTCGCCTAATTCTTTCGATAATGCTTGAGTAAGACCTGTTACTCCAAACTTTGATGCACAATAAACTGAATTATTAGCGCTACCTCTTCTACCTGCAAGGCTTGATACGTTCAAGATAGAGCCACCTTTTCTCAAATACTTTGCTGCTGCCTTACATCCCAAAAAAGTGCCCTTTAAATTAACATCAATCATCTCATCCCAAAACTTAACGTCTATTTTATTAATAGGGCTCCATTTTGAGAAACCAGCGCAATTTATGTACACGTCCAATCTCTTTGTCCATTTAATCGCTACTTTAGCAAGGTCAATATGTCCTTCTTCATTTTTCACGTCCATCTTACAAAATTTAACTTTTTTACCTAATTTCTTTGCAATTCCATTATCAGTACGCGCACCAACAACCACATTAAATCCATTCTTACAGAACTCTTCTGCTATTGCTGCTCCGATTCCTTTACTACCACCCGTAATAACAACCGTTTTCATATACTTACCTCCTTATATAGTCATACAAGAAAAACCGCCATCAATCGTTACCTCTGACCCAGTAACAAAACTTGCAGCATCTGACGCTAACCACAAAACAGCTCCAACGAGCTCTTTTGGCTTTCCATAGCGCTTCATTGCGGTATGACCTAAAATTGCATTTTCTCTTTGTTTTGTAATAAAATGTTTCATGCTCCAGTTAGTCGGAAAGAATCCTGGCTTAAGAGCATTTACTCTTACATTATAAGTAGCCCATTCTCTACCTAAATTTTGAGTAAGATTTTTAACACCTGCCTTTGCGACAGAATAAGAAAATGCCTTAGACAAAGGTGGTCCTGAAGATGCTGAAGACATATTTATTATCGAACCTTTTTTTCTTTTTATCATTTCAGCGCCAAAAACCTGACACCCAAACAATGTTGCTGTAACATGAGAATCTATTATTGCACTCCACTCCTCTTTCTTTATATCCATAACAGGGGTCGGAGCATTAATACCTGCACCATTTATAAGAATATCTATTTTCTTAAACTTCTTTAAAACCTCTATTTTTGCATTCTCTAGATCTTGTTTTTCTGTAACATCAACGCAAACACTCAGCACCTTTGTATTTATTTTCTTAATCTTTTTTTCAAATAAATTAATATTTTTTTTGTTCTTATCTAAAAGCGCTACGGACACACCTGCTTGAGCCAAGCCAATTGCCATCTCACCACATAAAAATCCTCCAGCGCCTATAACAACTGCAACCTTATCCTTTAAATTAAAAAGTTCTGATACATAATTATTTTTCATAAATTTTCCTCATTTATTTGCTATCAATTGATAAAACAGATAATCTATGTCTTATATCTCCATCCATATAATTAACAAGTGGCACACGTACATTAAATAACTTTGGCCCTCTGCTAGCTTTACAACGAGCAAAGAAATACTTACACCACGGGCAAATCTCATCAATCAAATGTTTATCTTCCTCTTCCCAAGGATAATCTACAAAGCAAGATATTTCTCCATCAGGAAGCTGTTTTTTTCCCTATTACAACAATAAAAAAGATTGTCTTCTTTTAAATATTTTCTTAAAAATTTAAAGTAGCGCAAAACTGTTTCCTCATTCATCTCTTGCATTGAAACTATAGTAATAGCTAAATCAAATGAAAACGAGTCCAATAAGTCCAAATTTTCAGCAGGACAATAAAGAAAATCAGAATCTAAAGCTAATTTCTGAGCAAAAGAATCCTTAGACACTAAATAATGTCGCGCATTCTTATGAACTTTATTGCAAAAATTAGCCTGGAAAAGAAGTGTTTTACCCAAATCAACTAAACATATTTTTGCATTAGGAAAGACCTCTTTTATTAGATTAGACATAAAGCCATATCCATCTCCAATATTAATTACCCTTATTTCTTTGTCTTTTGGAATGTCTTTTGAAAAAACAATAAAACTACAGACCTGGCGAAAACACTCATAAGAAAAATGAAACCCCATCTTCTTTGTTATCTTTTTAGCTATCTTTATGGTCTTTAGAATTTCTTTACGATTATCAATCCAAATAAGATAAGTTTCATTAGTTAACCAATGAAAAAACTTAGATGCTATTCCCTGTTGTTCTAAATCGCCAAAACCATAACCACAAAGAGAATCAAACTTGCCATCTGTCATCTTAACATTGGCCTTATTATGAAATTCTCTCCAATGAGAAGACCTCGAAATCTCTTCTGTATTATCTTCACAATAATAATCTTGATAAAGCTTATCTAGTATATTTCTTGTACTATTCATTTTCTATAAACTCTTTTATTTTATACATATTCTCAAAAACTTTTACATCTTCTCCTAAGTCTTTTGAGCTTTTTACTCCCACAAATAAAACCTGTGCATTTTGTGCCGACGCATAATCCTCAGGACTATCTCCTATAAAAATAGCTTCACTATTATCTATGTTCTCTTTTTCTAAGATATCTTTTATTGCATCTAACTTTTTCCAAGGCACGTTATAAATTCCTTTAAAATATTTATCGATCCCGCGCGCTTTAAGGATGTCTAGAAATTCATCCGGTGGATTAATGGATGCAACATACAACGGAACTTTTCCATAAAAATATTCTAGAAACTCTTTAGCGCCACAAACAAAAGGACATTCTATTATTTTCTCAACACAAAATTCAGAATATCTCCTGCACAAATCTTCTTTAATACTTTCCGTGTACTCTTCTTTTAAAATATTTTTATATATATGCTCAAACTTCTCAAAACGAATAGTAGCATTATGGACAAGATGATAATCCATTATTTCTTTAAAATATTTGTCGTATTTCTTAAATAAACTTTCAAAAGCCTTATCTTTTATGCCAACTGACTCAACTATAACGCCATCAAAATCTAATATTATTGCTTTTATATTCATATCTTTATTTACTTTTCCCTAAAGACTCAATACAATTCTTAATCTTTTCAGTCCATTCCCAAAGAACAAATATATCCGAAGCAAGCACTACAAAATTAAACCCTTCTATAAAATTACTCTTTATACTTTTAATATCAGGCTCTGTATTCTGTGTTCCGCATGCCTTCTTATATTTCTTGCATGAATTTATAACAACCCCGCACATATCCTTTACTCTTTTATGCCCAATCTGTCCTGGCACACCTAAAGAACTTGAAAGGTCATAAGGGCCGATCATAACTGCATCTATTTCTTTAAAAGATAAAATCTCATCTATATTTTCAACTCCCTTTACTGATTCAATCTGAACAATAATTACTGATGAATCATTCCAGGATTTAGAATACTTATCAAAATCAAAACCATATCCTTGAGCGCGCGCTATTCCATAGCTACGTTTTCCAACAGGAGTATATTTGCTCCATTCGATTATCTTCTTAACTTCTTCTTTAGTTTCCACCATAGGAACTATAATTCCATCAGCTCCGGAATCTAGAAGGCGTTTTATCATCTCCATATTATGCGATGCTATCCGTGGCAAACATAGAGAGCCTTCACTTTGAGCTGCAGCTATTATTCTTTGAGACTGTTCTTGGCTTATTGTACTGTGCTCTATATCTATTCCAACAAAATCGAATGGCGCCTTGCAGAACATCTCTGTTATAGAAGGATGCGCTATTGAAGTCCAAGCTCCAAAAATCTTACTTCTTTCTTTAAATTTCTTTCTTAAAGCCAATCTTCTTCTTATTAACTCTTTCATTATGATTTTTCTCCTTTTGCGGCATCATCAAGAAACATCTGAACTGTCTCTTTTGTATAAGGATGTACTAACATACCATTTAAGAATTTAGGAAGAACTGTTACAATATGTGCTCCAGCTGAAAGCCATTCAGATATATTTAGAACTTCTCTAGTTGAGGCTGCAATTATCTCTGCTTTAAGACAATGCTCATCTAATAAATCTCTTAATTTCTGAATTTCATCAATACTGTTATAGCCCATATTATTTACTCTACCGCAAAAAAGCGATACATATGATGCTCCTGCCATAGCAGCTAAAAAGCATTGCTGCGCGCTCATCATAGCTGTAACGTTTACCCTGACATCATGCTTTGTCTCAAGCTCATGAATGACAGGGTAAACGTTACAGCTATGATGAGCGCGCAGCAATGCTTTTTAGCTGCTATGGCAGGAGCATCATATGTATCGCTTTTTTG
>JAVCCJ010000125.1 GCA_030765585.1 Candidatus Zapsychrus exili
ATCATTAATACCGTGCTGTTTTAATATTTGAATAGTATTTGTTTTAACAACATCATCTTTAAAACCCGCATCGGAGAAAACAACACGCGATACCTCAGGATTAAGTTCCTCTTTTAGTTTTGCTATTTCTTCTACAACATCAAGAGATATATCTTTATCCAAACAAACTATCAATGCGCCTAAACCGATAGAATATACTGTTTTTTTACAAATTTTTCTTTCTTCAATAGGCAAGGTCAAATCAAGCCCATATTTCAATAGGATTTCATAGAGCACATCTTCAGCAGAGCGGTCTTTCTTTATATTATCAACAGTGTCCAACAAACTCTTCTCAAGCGAACCAAAATCACTATCCCAAGTCTTAATATTTGATGAATCAAGTTTGAAAACCTTAAAACCCATATCCAACTTAATATTTTTTTCTGTCTTATTTTCAAATAAAGTCCCTTTGTCTTTCTTGGACTTATTATTTTGTTCAGATTTAATCTTTTTTATTACCCGCCTAATACGCTCTTTACCAATATCGGCAATCGTTTTGTATCCCGCCTTAGATGCTTCAGAATCATCATCTGTTTTTTCAGGAAGTTGAACCATAATAAATTTACGATTACCTTGATTTTCAGCGTTTAAATCTAGAATGGCTTGAGCAGTAGAACACGAGCCAGCAAAGAAATCTAAAATTGTTGTTCTATAATCTGACTTATGATTCTCTGGCAAAAATCTGAATAAATATTTCATTAATGATACTGGCTTTGGATAATCCATAATATTTTTCACTTCCATTAAGCCATCCATCGCCGAACTTGCATTTTCGTTAGTACCTACTCCAAACGACTTGTCTATTATATTCCAAGGTTTTTCTGGCGCATATTCTTCTCGCTCGTAAGAAGGAGAAAAACTTTTTGTGCGTATTGACACTTTTGTTCCATTTTTAATTTCCTCATCTAGGTTAGACTGTCCCCACTTAAATTTACCTCTAAGCCTAACTGGTTTTACGAAAACACCACTTTCTACTTTAGTGCTCTCAAGCAAATCAATTTCATAATTGGCTGTACCATACTTCCCAGAATGAATAACACAATCTTCTATTCCCGTATCTATTTTACCTGCAGGAAAAATTAGCTCATGAACTGAATTAGTCTGATTCATTAACCCATTACTAGCTTTACTTTCCTTTGAAAGACCTTCAAAACTTCCGCCATTGTCACTTTTTTGATAGCAGAGAATATATTCTATAGCTTTTTTTGTTTTTTTGGCTAAATTAGCAGGGGTTTCCGTTTTTTTCCACGAGAATTTTTCAACAAAATTTTCTTCTCCAAAGATTTCATTACATATTTTTTTTAAATTATCAACCTCGTTGTCATCAATACTAATAAAAATTATGCCTTCATCCCTAAGTAAATTTCTAGCAAGCTTAAGCCTAGGATACATCATGTTAAGCCAATCTGTGTGGTAGCGTCCACTAGTCTCTGGATTGGCAGAGAGCTTTTTGCCTTCACTATCGGCTTGCCCAGTAAGCTCAAGATAATTTTTGATATTGTCTTTAAAGTTATCCTTGTAAATAAAGTCATTCCCTGTGTTGTATGGCGGATCAATATAGATCATTTTTACTTTTTTGTGGTATGTCTTTTGTAAAAGTTTTAAGACTTCAAGGTTGTCACCCTCAATAAAAAGATTCTCAGTTGTATCCCAATTGACACTTTCTTCTTTGCGTGGCCTTAAAGTACCCGTAGAAGGCGTTTGCGCGAGGCGTTTTGCCTTAGATTTTCCATTCCAGGTAAAATTATATCGTTCTTCACTGTCATCTACATAATCGCCAAGAGTGGTTTTAAGTTTATCAAAATCGATATCCCCTTCGGTTACAATGTCAGGGAATATATCCTTTAATTTTTCAATATTTTCTTTAAGAATATCTTTACTTTTTCCGTCAAGTTTTTGCATAACAAACTCCTATATGTTTAGATATTTTCAGCTTCATCTGTTTCGCTTTGTGTTGTATTGTTAACCTGTTGCCAATCATCAGTAATTGTTTTCCAATCAACATCTCTTTGCACTTCATCCCCTTTGATATTCTTGCCTATCCATACATCCCAATAATCTGGGTCTTCTGATTGAGGCCTTTTAGATTCAGGCAAATCGTTCATGCGAACCATTACAGGAAGTTCAGATGCCCAGCCCAATAATATCGCGTTTTGAGAAGGCAATGATGGGAGTTCACGAAGTAATCCCCTAAGGTTATCCGGGACCAGCCGATTAACCAGCTCCTGATCTCGATCATTACTGATTCTATGCAAAAGAAAACTATTACATTGTGAAAGTACTGTTGGTGAAAGCTCAGAAGGTCTCTGTGAAGATATAATTAGACCTAAACCAAACTTTCGTCCTTCTCTTGCAATTTTTTCAAAAACCTGACAACAAATTGCGGCTACATTTTGATTTTCAGCATCTTCTTTATACCGCTTAATAAAAGTATGAGCCTCCTCCATAACCAAAACAGTCGGCAAAGTTTTACCTTCAATTTTTCGATAACGTTGCAATGATTCAAACGTAACTCGTGCAATAACAGCGATTACAATGTGAATAATCTCTGTAGGAACCAATGATAAATCAATAACTGTAACACACCCATTTTCAGCTTTATTTTTACCAATATAATCTTCCAACCATTTATCAAGTGTAATATCTATGTCATTCCCTATAATCGTCTTCATGCGAGTATCCGCTAACATAGTACGAATACGTGCTAATAAAAACTCTACATACTGTTCATTCCCGCTTTCTTGTGCAAGAACCTCAAGAAAGTTAACCAATACTTCACCTGAAAACTTAATTGGCAAGTCTTCGTTCTTAGGGAGAAGCTCTCGTTCAGCACCTCCAAGCAATAAAAAAACATTTCGGATTAATTCTATAATCCCATCAATTTCTTCACTTGTGTATTCTTTATAATTTATAAATCCATTTTTCTGAATATCTTTATGACTATTTATATATATATCTAATCCTGAGGAGAGAGAACTAATATCCTCAGCTATTACTGAATTATAATGTTCTACTGTTTGTTTCCAAATTAAAATTCGCTCAGTAAAATTTCTATTATGTGGAAATTGTTTATACGGTTCCCCTATATTTTTACTAGCAATAGTTGACTGAAGGATAACACCAAGGAACTTCTTGGCATCAATTGATTTATTTGCTGTAACTTCAAATTCTTCATTTCGCATTGATCGTAAAGCCTTCTTCAACAAAGGAACTTGTGCTCTTGCACTGGCCTGAGTAAAGGAACACCATTCAGCACTATTCCAAAACCATAACGGGACTTGTAATGGATTTTCAGGAGCATCAACCTGAAATATCCGTCCTGTATCTTTAAATACTTTTGAATATTCTCCATTAGGGTCGAGTATTATAAACCTAGCGTTTGGATTATTTGACACTTTCTTCTTTGCTTCTTCAAGAGACCATTGAATCAAGCCAGCAACAGAGCATGATTTTCCGCTACCAGTGTTTCCTAACACAGCCAGATGCCTTCCAAACAACCTATCTGGATCAACGCAAACATCCGCATTAGCGGCAAGTGGGCTTGTGCCAATCTTGACTCGCTTTTTCTTTCCTGATTCAATGATTGCTTTAAGCTGTTCATCTGTGGGAATTAATACAGACTCACCAACACTTGGAAAAGATTGAACACCTCTTTGAAACAAAAATTGATCATCTTTTCCTTGTTTTAATAACCCTAAAGGATTAACTCTCATTTTTCTTAAAGGGAACGGAAGGTCTATCAATCCATAATCTTGAAAACCTTTTCGCTTTGGAAATGGAGACCGTTCAACTGCAATCCACTCTATTTGTCCGACAACATGACCATTTTCTGTTGAAATAAGGACATAGCTATTGATCCTAGGGAATGAGCGCGGAATACCTGCATTTGCAGCTACACCATCTGGCGCCTCAACATCCAAACAAATTTTAATCTCATCTGGAGAAACAAATTCAACCGTACCTATTCTTAATAATGCAGATTGTTCTAAAGGAGTTAAACTCATTCCTCTCCTCCTTCATTCTTTTTTCCATCAAAAGGATATCCCCTTGACTTAAGCAACTCAACCATTCGAAAAGTAGTGCGATCAATGGCTGGCTTAGGAAGATAATTATCTACCAAAACCTTAATATCTCCAAAATGGCTACCTATTAAAAGTGATACCTGAGCTGGTCGTTTTAAATCCTGATAAAATTTCTGAATTCTATCATTCTCGTCACCATAAGAAATAATTACAAGATGAGTTGAAGGTATCGTGATCATGTCCTTAATAACTCTATTAATATGTTCATCCCCAAACCCATAACCATACAATATTAAAGTAGAATTAGGACGACATACAGATACAGCTAAATCACGAAATAGTTCAACATAAGGATATTCTGAGGTCTCTCTATCTTTGGAGGAATTAGGATAAATCATTACAGATTGGGCAGAACTACTTTGGCCTTCAGCTTTCGGAAAATATGATTCAAGATTTTCAGAACCAAACGGAACAGAAATACGCCTAACGATATCATTTGCATAATACCAATCTAAAGAACCATGTAATTTTGTAAAATATACAACCCCCTCTAAATATCTTGGTTCCCCTCGAATACCAGGTGGATTATAGTGCATATCAATATTCAAGCGTGATGAACGGAATATGGGATTGACAGTACCGACAAAACGGTCTATCAAACGAATTCCAGCTAATTCCGTACCAAATTCAATAATCCGGTCATAATTTGTAGTAAATATATTTAAACGTTCTCTAGTTCCAGAACGACTAGAAAAACTTATAAGAAAGTTCATTAGGTACGCTGCTGCTTCCGAGTCTGAAGCTGTTACAATATTTTTTTCTGCTTGAAGAATATTAATTAAAAAACTTAACATCCCGGAATTTAATTCCTGTTTAAATTTGCCAATTTTCTTCTTCAATTTCTTGGAGCCATACTGATTAGATGAAGTATAAATCTCTAAACCGCGCGACAAATCGTTTGCAACTCGTATTTGATCTTCAATATTTCCGTCTCCTCGACCTAATTTATTTGCAGCTGCTTTAACAAAACCTTCCATTTGTTCAGAAAAAGTAGCAAATTGGATTCTACCCATATCTACTCCAGACTCCCCCTTTGCCAAATAATGCACTGCAGAAGAAAGTCCTGAGCCCAATAATAATGAGAAATGTTCACTCTGAAATAAAGCTGTAAGCCACGGCTCAATTTCTGTGCGCATTTTTTCAGGATCAAGCTCATCAAGTTCTTGAAATTTACGGTCTCCCTTTACTTTCAGAATATTTTTCTCATGCCATGTGGTCATTTTATAACTCCTCACTTATTCATTATATAAATTAAATTTTGCTCTTTTTTTTCAAGTTCTTTTATTCCAACATTAAACTTTACCTTCTTCGCAAAATTAGCTTCATTCTTTATTTGCCTCCGCAAGGTGATCTTCTGCTCTTCTAACTCTTTTATTTTTTGATACGATTGATAAAGTGTTGCTGTAGTGCTTTTGTCTTTATATTCATATGTTTTTTTATACTCACAAACACAAAACAATTTCACTCTATCCACAAAATCCTGATAAAATTCATAAAAATTAATAAAAGATAAGTTCTTTATTTTAATACTATCCAAGAATTCCTTCTCTGCATTACCTTGACCGCCAATCCAGATAGAATTATAGATTTCATCAACTACGCTTTTTGAAGTATCAACTTTATTAATTCGTTTGTATGCGACATTAAAAGCAATTTTTTCTGTATATTCAATCACAAGAATAACCGGATACTGAATGGCCTTCTGGATGATCTCCGCAATATTATACGCGTATTTATCATCTCTTAAAATAACGCCTATTACCTGTACTTCATGGTAATCAATATCGTCATTCTTATATCCTGGGATATTAATATTTTCTTGCTTTAAGGCGTAATACCATCTGACTTCATTTACATCTCTCTTAAAAAGTTCTACTTGTTGTTTCGTAAGCCCGGCATTTGCATAGAAGGCTTTCTTGAATACTTTCTTATCTGCTAACGCTTTTTCAGGAAAACTTAATAGCTTAATTACATCATAAGCTGTCATAGTTTATTTAACCACTAAAAATGATACTAATTCAAAATCGTCTTTTCCAAAATAGTCGTTGTTTAATATTGTTGTCCCGCCTTTTGAGAAAAGGCTTTCTATTCCTTTTTCCTCTTTCTTACCAACGATATTTTTGATAGCGTTTTCAAGAAGCGCTGAATAGGCCTGCATATCTTTACCTTCATTGGTTTCTTTATTAAATGCTGCAGCCAATTCTTCTAAAACTTCCGCTTGCCCCAGACATAGTTTTTTATACATATCCAATATCTTCTTGGTTGCTATAAAATTAAATGCAATTTCGCCGTCACCTTTTACATACACCAAATAGTAAGGATAAAAAGCATTATGCTCATCAGGAACAGTACCTCTGCTTATATGCCGTAGGCAATAAATGACACCTTTTGACTCTTCACAACATTGTGTTGTTGTCAGCGCGTACATCCCGCAAGCTGCTTTTTCAAGAGCAGCTCTATTTGTTTTCAGATATTCCATGAGATCCATACGAAAATCATTAAAACTAAGATCGGTAATGGAAATTCCCCCTGTCATTTCTTCCAAGTCAACGACTTCTTTTTGTAACTGTTTTAATTGATTGCGCCGGTATTCAAGATCATTCATTCTTAGCTTTCCGGTATCAATAATGTTCTCATCGCCGGTTGCTGACACATC
>JAVCCJ010000107.1 GCA_030765585.1 Candidatus Zapsychrus exili
CTTTCTTTCTTCGTAAATAACTTTCCTTTTAAAGCTGGGTTTAAAGAAAGCTTTAGCTTTTTGTTTTGATCCAAAGAAAAAGGATTTTTACCAACGTTCATCAATAACCATATATGGACAAATTCAGCCGTACTTCCTGAAAGGCGAGCGACAAATCCTCTTCCGTGCAAATCACTATCATTGTGGGAACTGCTTACTATAAAAGAAGAATTTTCAAGAATGCTTCTTCCATAAACATAAGGATC
This sequence comes from Candidatus Zapsychrus exili, assembly GCA_030765585.1. GTDB lineage: Bacteria > Omnitrophota > Gorgyraeia > Zapsychrales > Zapsychraceae > Zapsychrus > Zapsychrus exili. The sequence goes on from JAVCCJ010000107.1 coordinate 246, forward strand.
TAAAAATGGAACTAAAACATTTTCCAAATTATCATAAAACTCGTCATAAAGCTCTGACTTCAATAACTCTAAAATAAATTTATATTCCATGTGGAGCCATATTGACTCATTTTCTAACCATCCTGATGGAAATATCCTTGCCCTTCCTATCTCTTCGGTTTCTTTTGAAAGACTAGTATTTACTTTATACATTTTTAGCTTCTTATCAAAAAGATCGCTCTTTCTTACTTTCTTGTAAAGTTGCTGTGCTTGTAATTTATTTTCTGCAACTCTAAACGCATGGACATTACCTTCTAAAAATGATGGCAAAGCATGTATCTTAAACTTTATAGGCTTAACAAAGGAGATTCCTTCAGCATTTTCCCTATTAAGAGTCCTATAATTTTTTATTTCATGATAAAAATATGTTCTTAAATTTCCATCACTATCTTCTGCTAGCTTTTGAGATTTAACTGTCTTTTTAACTATAGCTTTAAGAAATTTATTTACATTAGCTACTGTTATTTCTTTTTCTTCTCCCTTTATGCCATCTCTAGTCAACTTTCTAAAACGCTCTTTAAGACTATTTGACTTATCCCAATAAGAGCAAGAAGCGCCGCCAACAACTAGAACATTAGTCAACCCTGATAAGAAATCAAACAATTCGCCAAAAATAAGAATCTTGTAATTGTCTTCTAAACATAACTCTTTCATGCTTGTCAATAAAAATTCTGCAAGCCTTCTTATTTCTAAAGTTTCCGACAATGAAGAACCCATAAGGCCGGGAAGCCCATTTAAAGCATCATACCAGTTTGGCTTATCAGCTTCCATCTCAACGCCTACTCCGCTAGGGTCAAGAGTTGCAATTTTGTTTGCGATAAGACAAAGTAGTTTACAAATCAATATTGTATTATAAACCGCACCTTCCCCATTTCTTTTTCTTAATTTATTTCCATTCTTTTTTGCCTTTAATTCATTATTGCCTTTTGCTACTGAACTATACTGCCTTACGCCATTATCAGTAGAAATAAAGCGACTATCACGTTCCAGCATATAATTCTCGTAGGGATAAAAACTAAAAATCTTTTTCTTTAACAATAAATCTTTTAAGTTCTCTGGATAAAGAGCAAGATAGCTTTCTATCATATCCATATTATAGGTCCAATGATCTATCCAAAACCCTTCACCATGATCTGCAGATTCATGTGCTTTGGAGATCTCTAATATTTTTGATAAGAAATCTTTCAAAGAAACCTTAAATTTTATATTATTTTTTACAATAAATTTAAGCAATTCCCCTGGTTGAAACTCCTGACTTAGAAATTCTCTTAGCCTATTTTCGCTCTCTTTTGCTTTGCAAAGCTTCAATATTTCATTTACTTTTTTATTACCTTCCAACAAAAATGCTGTTCCGCGAACTACTAAAGGATTATATCCATCAGCCTGAATTAAATTAAGAAAGCTTACAAGATGATTATCGCCAACATCTTTATTGAACCAAGTATCATTTCTTCTATTTTGGTTAACATCCCTATAATTTCCATTTCCTTGCGAAAAGAATGTAGGAGATACTGTAAAATAGTTATAGTCTCTTTCAAGGTCGCCATGTTTACGACTAAAAACATTAAAAGCTATGCTTCCATCTTTTGTTTTTAAAGATACTGGCATACCTCCCCTTAAAACATTGTCCATGAAAGTATGAGAAGAATATAAATCAAATTCTTTAGAAGAACTTCTTGTCAAAGAAAAACTTCTTATTTTATTTATAATATTTTTATTTCTGTCCGCTTTATTATCAATAAATCCCTTCTTAGTCGCAGACGATACTATTTTATTTAATTGCTCAATAGTATCAGCATATCCCATTAAAGATGTTATTTCCTTACTATCTTTAGGCTTAAGATTAAATTTACCATGACTCATAGCAGATGGTGTTCTATTGTCTGTCTGTTGCGCTTTAGGAATCTTAAAACCATCCTCTAAAAAGTTTACAGGAGCTGCAAAATCTTTAGCATCATCAAAAATAACAGCTGTTTCGACTATCATATCAAGAAGTTCATTTTTGCTTTTCTTTGAACTTGAATCAAAACTAAAATAAAAGTTACCTTCTTTGATATGCTTTACCTGAGGCTTGTCGGAAACTTCAACATTAAGCTGATAATAAGGCGCTTTCTTATCTGTATTTCTTACCTTTATCCACGCCTCAACAGTTCTTGACATATTCTTAATAACCCAGTCAGTCAAGCCATAAGGCACAATCATAGGAGCACCATCTATAATCTCCAATTCGCATTGCTTGTTAGAAATATTCTCAACAGATACTCTTCTTGCCAGAGCTGCAAAAGGCTCATCTGGTATAGTAAAATAATTCACCTTAACAACTAATCCTAAATCATAATTTATCTCTTCTATGGTAAGATCATGAGCGGTTACTGACATCGTCTGTTTCTTTTTAAAATTAGTGCCTAATAAATTATTTTGAAAAGGTTCATAATAACTCTTTTTATTCCCTGATTTTATCTTAATAAATGTTCTAAATCCCTGCAAAGGCGTAAATCTATACGACTTATTTGCTGGATGAAACTCCATAATAGCTTTATCTTTTGACTCAATCCCACAACTAGCAATTGCCTGGCCTCTATTAACGTAAAAAACCCACATAGGCGTACCCCAAACCCCTGCTATACCGGGGAAAAAGTTACTAAAAGATTGACTTTGATTATAATTTTCTATAACAAAGCTATCATCTTCTTCTAAAATATATTTTGCTTTTTTTGTTTCTTTTGTTTTTATCATATCTTAAAGTTTCCTTTGTCTTTATTTTTAATATGAATTCTTTAATTTTCTGAATAAATTATAATATCCGGAAAATTTAACCCACATAGCTATATTTGATATATCTCTATTGCTCATGCGAACTCTATTTAATTCAAACAAATCTTTATTAAAACGATCAAAACCCCTATTCGTTGCAAATGCTGCTTTGTATCCAGCCTCTTTTACTATATCTTTAATTCCTTCGCTAAAACCCCCTATTGGATAGGCTATAAATTTTATATTCTTTCCAAGATTTCTTTCCAATATTATCTTGCTTGTTATTATCTCGTCTCTTTGACTCTCTATTGAAACATCAGGAAGATAAGCTTCTGTTCTTGTATGAGACCCTATTTTAGATCCATGCAAAAATATTTCACTTAAATCATTCCAGCTCATACGACCTTCCAGCCCTACCTTATCAGATGGAACAAAAAAAGTTGCAACTAATCCATATTTCGACAAAACAGGCAATGCTTTTGTATAATTATTCTTACTTCCGTCATCAAAAGTTATCAATATCGTATTTCTAGGCAATATTTCATTATTTTCAATAAAACGTAAAAATTCATCTATATTTATAACATTGTAATTATGCTTCTTTAAATAGCGCATCTGTATATCAAAATGCTTTGGACTAACAAAATTTGGCTCATAATGATCAAGGCTTTTTATCTCATGATACATTAAAATAGGGACAACATATTTATCAGCCAGCCAAACCTTAAATATCAAGGCAGAAATACAAACAAAAAAAACTGCAATAATGAATATTTTCTTTGTTTTATGCATCAATTATTCCCCAATATACCTTTTTTTACCAACTCACTAACAAGTTTATTGTCTGCTCTTCCCTGAACCTTTTCCGCTATTATTTTCATTACGCGACCCATATCTTTCATTGATGAGGCCCCAACTTCTTCAATAGCCTCGGTAACCAAAGTCTTGATTTCTTCTTCAGGCAACTCTTCAGGTAGATAAGTTTTCAGAATATTTAACTCTTTAGTTTCTTTTTCAACCAAATCATCTCTATTAGCATCCTTAAACTGAGAGATAGAATCTTGTCTTTGCTTTATCTGTTTTTTAATAACAACTATAACATCGACATCCTCCAGCTTTTCAGCCTTTTTATCTATAAGAACATTCTTTATTTGAGCTCTTAAGAAATTTAATGTGGAAGACCGTAAAGAATCTCTCTGCTTCATAGCATCAACATAATCTTTGCTTATTCTTTCTTCTATCATTTTATACCTTTGTCTAGTACTTATTCTTACTATTTATTTAAATATTAATATTAACTGTTTTGTTGCGAGATTTCAATCCTTTTATTATATCTACCTTATTTTTCTTAACATTAAAATACTTTGCCAAAAATAATAAAAGCGCCTTATTTGCTTTACCATCCACAGCAGGCGCCCTCAAATAAACCTTTAAATTGTTCTGTTCTTCTTTTACAAATTCCCTGCTTGAGCCAGGAACAACCCTTATTTCTATAGTTTTCATGGCAACATAATATCATAAGCATGCGTTTTAAGCCATTTTTTATGATCCTGAAAATTAGGCAGCACTTTCTCCACCTTATTCCAAAACCTCTTTGAATGATTTGGAACAAGCAAATGGCAAAGCTCATGAACAACGACATAATCTACAACATTTATGGGAGACAATATAATATGCCAATTAAGATTTATAGACTGTTTATTATAATCGCAATTCCCCCAAAGCCTTTTTTGGGTTCGTACTGATATCTTCTTTGGCTCTATTCCAATAATTCTCGAATAATAAAATAATCTTCCTCCCAATATTTCATCGGCTTGAAGACGATACCACTTAATAAGCTTTTCTTTTATAAACTTATTTTTCTCGGCAAGTACCACTCCGATAGGTATAAATAACTTTAAATGTATGCCATCAAATTCCATTTTTGTTCTTTTGATCTCTTTTTCAATTACTTCCAACTTAAAACTTTTCCCTAGAAATAAAAACTTCTCTCCGTCTTCAAATTTTCTTGAATTTACAGATGCCTTATTCTTTAAAGCATCTTGTTGTTTATGTACTATCCATGCTTGCTTTTGTCTTATAAAATCAAATATAGATTTATCCGACGAGTGTTTTGGAGCATACACTGTTACTTTTGAATTTTCATCTACAGAAATAGCAATAGCTTTTCTAAAGGATTTCTTAAAAACAAATAAAATCTCTCCGTCTTTTGTAACAATGGAACGATTGGTTGTAGCAATGGATTTTGGAAATCTAGCGCCTCGTCTCATAAGTTCATAACCATTTTATTATGATTGAAACTAAAGAATGTGCTTCTTTCTAAAGCAATAATGAAACTGAAAAACACATTACTAATCATTTTGGGAGGGCAAAAAGAGGGCAAATTATTTCTTAAAGAAATCTACGTTGATATTAACTTTTCCTTTTGAATTCATACTCTTACCTGAATCTAGAGCATTATACTTTTCAATATCAACTTCAACATTTTGTCCATTCTTAACAAAATATCCGTTATTACCTAAAAGAGATTTAATCATATCTCTTTCTTTAAAAGCAGCTGTCTTAGCGCGATTAGCTTCACGCTTAAAATTCTTTATCTTTCTTTTAACCAACTTCATTCTTTGCTTAAATATGCTGGTCAATTCCTTAGCCTCTTCTATATTATCAACATCTCCAGAATAATACCTAAGCTGGTTTTGCAATATAATCATTTCATAATTAATTTGAGACTCTGTTTCCTCTAATGAAGCTATCTTTTTCGTAAACTCTGTTTTCATTTCGTCGCTTCTAATTTTAAAATTTTCAAAATCTTTACTAAGCTTAGAATTATTGTCCTGAGCGCTTAAAAGCAAGGTTTCTGTCTCTAATAACGCTTTTTTTGCTGCAGATAAATCCTGCGCAACTGAAGAAAGTACACCCTTCGTAGAGCTAAGTTCGCTGGTCATTCCTACGAGCTTCACTTGACTTTTTTGATATAACTCAGAATAATTCTGTGTAAGTGATGCCTGCTTTATAGTTACTCCAAGCATCTTGCTACTAGACTTAGAAACATTTTTATAAATTTCACCGCCCAGCCATAAAATATATACAGTAAGAGAAACAATAGCTAAAAACAAAAGAGCACTAAATAACATACGCGCCATTTTTATTCTCTTTAAACGATTCATTCCAGACTGAATTCTTTTAAATAATTTAGAAGAAACGTCCTCTTTGACATCAAAAAATTCTATGCCACAAATATTATTATTCTTTTTAAAACGTTTTGATTTGTGCCAGACTATTTTACCTCTATCAGGTATATAGTCACCTTTTTTTGAAAGCGGTTCAAAAGAAAAAACAGAATTATCAGCAGGTGTTAAATCTGAATCGGTCTCAATAAGCATACCAGATGAACTAATATTATGCACTCTAGCAGAACCATTCAAATCACTATCATGAAGGTACCATTTAATACGGCTTTTTTCTTGTATTCTTAAATTAGTTCGAGCGTCGTTTAAGACAACTCCAGAATGATTATTAATAATATTACACCACTACATATAAGTTAATATTTAATAAATATAATGAAAAAATCTTGGCTGGTATTATTAGTATATACGGAAATTTTTAAAAAAACAAGTGAAAATGCCCAGATTTCGTAATTTTTTATAAAAACATAAAGCCTTAAAGGCTAACAAGTTACAAACATTTAAACAATATAATACAAATAATATTAATTACTATTTAAAAATTGCATCCAACACATTTTCAATAATAACTGCTTCTGGTCTTACCTCTCTCTTTTCTTGTGTTTGAGAGCCTCCTTCAGAACTTTCTGATTGAGATTCAACCTGAGCTTCCCCATCTGACAAATTACCCCCCAAATCAAGAGCTTTAAATATCGCTTTTTTTAATTCCTGCCTTGCTCCATCTTTTATAATTTTCTTGCCCAAATATTCTAAATTAGGAAATACCCTAAAATCTCTCAATTTTCCAGAATAATACTGAAATGGTATATGTATTTGTTTCTTTTCATTGAGCAAATAAGATAGCTCTTTAGAAGCAGCTATAAGATTAGCTGACAATTCTTCCTCAATATAAAAATCAGTTGCTATCTTTAAATTTTGCTCAAAATCCATCTCCCCCTTTGCCTTAATTAGAAATCCCTCCATAACAACTAAAGCTTCTTTAAACGTAAAAATTCCATCCTTAATATCTAAGTCCAACTTTGCCTTCTTTATTGTTGTGTCTTTTAATTCAAGTATTTGTTTATATTTCTCATCTAGACTGTCAAATATTCTCTCCAACAAATTAGGAATAATAGAAATTTTGTTTAAAACTAACTTTAAAACATTTATATCGACTAACTTTCCATTATTTATACGAACAACAGAGGTTGCATTTAAACCTCTTTTAACATCCTCTAAAACAATACCAGTCCCTTCTCCTTTTATTTCTCCAAAAACACTACCCTCTATCTTAACTGGCGAAATTTTATCGCTAATCAATTCCTCCAATCTCAAATCCTCAAGCCTTGTATTAAAAGTAAAATCTTTTTCTTTCAAATATTCATGTACTTTCAAATTTCCTACAATTCTTCCCGATGCGACATTCATAAACAAATCATTTATAGAAATATCAGATTCTGTAGCTTCAAATGCTACATCGACATTTTCTATTTCATACTCTAAATATTTTATTTTAATTTTTCCATCATTTAAACTGCCGTCTGAAGACAAAACAAGCAAACCGCCTTTACCTAAAATCATTTGATTAACTTTCACACTAATTTTCCCAACCAAATTTCTTTCTATTCCTAATTGACTTAAAAAACTTATGTCCGATATAGCTCTATCAACCGATATATCAGCTAAATCTGTTTTTATTTCTAAACCATCAATGCGTATTTGCGTGTTGTTATCGTCAAATTTAGCCCTACTCCTTAAGCTTATATTGCTTTTATCAGACCATAGAGCACACTCTGCCTTAACAGTAAAAGCATCCTCAAAAGAGAAGTTTAGCACCTCTATATCCAATTTATCTAAAGTAATATTTACATCAGATCTTCCTTTGTCTATAAAAACAACTTTACCATTCTTTACTCTAATATTGTTTATGAGCAGCTGCGACGGTAAACTTTTCTCTTGAGACATAATACTAGCCGCGTTGTCGCTCTTGGAAGCTTCTTTCTTGTTTTGGACTTCTTTAGCTTTAGCATCTTTTAAAGAAGCTAATCTTTGTATATTCATTTCTCCGATTTCATTTCTTATTATATTTATCGTCGGAGACAAAAGCTCAACCTTTAATATTACAAGCTTTCGTTTTAAAATAAGCGCCAACGTATCTACGTCTAGCCTAGCTGAAGATACTTCTATAATCTTGTTCTTACTAAAATCTATGTCATCAGAGATAGCAAGATTATCAATTCCTAATACTATGCCGCTAGTAATTGATATATCAAGTGATATACTGTCCATATAAACTTCTCTGTTCAATACCTTCACTATTTGCTCTGTAATCTTAGACTTGAATTTATTTATATCTACAGTCTTAACAAAAATAAATATTGCCAAGAATGAAACTAAAATTAAAACAATTATTACGATAAAAATAACTTTAAGCAGTTTCATTTTTTCTCCTTATCAAACATATCAATTATAGAACTATTATTTCTTCTTCTTTAAAACCTGACTTGTTGCAAATTACTTTTAATTTATATCAAGAATTCGCTTTTGTCTCATATCATAATTTAAAGTTATTTGTAATAGAGAATGCGCCAAAACAGCTACACTTTACAAAATAAATAAGAAAATTAATAATTTAACAATATTAAACATTTTCAGGAATTTATTAAATCGCGGTTAATTCTTGCGTGGACTGTAGAATAAAACTACTAGTTAGCTACTTCTATATAGTCAAGAGATTCAGCAATAATTGCCTCTTTAGATCTATCCTTTTTTAAACTTTCTTCCTTTATTCTTTCTATTTCTATTTTTTTCTCTGTCTCTATTTCTTTTTCTATTATCTTAATATAGCTTCTTGTTCTCTTATAATTAGGGCTCATACTTTCTATTTCATTCAAAACTTTCTGAGCGTGCTGAAATGCTTGAGACTTATAATACTTATTAGCTACTTCATATAAATTATCTATATGTTTCTTAAAATTCTTTCTAACTTCTTCTCTCTCCCTGATAAGTTCTGCTTGTCTCTGTTCTACAATTTTGTTTAATTCTTTACTATTATCAGTCTCAATATTTTTTCTTTTTTCTATACTTAAACTTTTTTCTTTTAGCTTGTTAAGCTTTTCTTCTTCAATAGCTTTTCGCTGATTCTTTATAGCCTCTAAATATTTTTGAGCAATTCTCTCTTCTCTTTTCTTATCAATTAATTGCTCATCCTTAGGTTTTCTTTTCTTATTTTTTGCGGCTTCTTCTTTCAATTTGCGTTCTTTAGCCAAACGCTCTTCTTCTCGCCTAATATCACGTTCCATTTTTCTCAATTCTCTATTTTCTTTCTCTTCTAATTTACTCTTTTTACGCTCATTAAACTCGACTCTCTTTTTAGCTAACTTCTCTTTCCTTAAATCTTCTTTTATTGTTTTATTCTCTGCTCTCGTCTTTTCTTTCTCCAAGCTTCTATTTTTAGACAACATATACGCAAGAGAAAAATCATGATTCCTTAAAATATTATCAAATTCTAATGTTTGCTTTTCCGCAAGACCCATCTTTCCTTTTCTATACGACAAAATAATTTTCTTATAAAGCTTTTCTGTTCTTATTTTAGTATTCTTAAACTTTTTATCTTTCTTTAAATCTTCCCTCTTTTTCTTTTCTTCCATTAACTTTTCTTGTTTATTTCTATATCCTTCTCTTGATAAACCTTTTCTTTTGATTATTCCTTCTCTTTCTTGCGTATATTGTTCTCCAATAGTATCTTCACACAACTTAATATACTTAGCAGAAAGTTTATATCCCCCAGAAATTCTTTCTATTTCATCAAATTTGTCCTTAGCATTTTTATAATCTTCCATATTGTAAAAATCCATTGCTTTTCTATATTCGCTCTCAAACGCATCGTCCATTCCATCATGCCTTGGTCTATCTACTTCTTGTTTCTTTTTATATTTTTCTCGTGCTTCTTTTTGTTTCTTTCGCTGTGCTATTTTTCTATCACACTTCTTAATATAAGATTTAACTAATTTATATCTTGGAGATTTCCTATCTATTTCTAAAAACTTATCTTTAGCTTTTAAATAATTACTTCTCTTGTAATCTTTTACTGCTAAATTATATAGATTTTTTATTTTATCCAATCTTTCAGATTCTTTCTTCTGTTCTATAAGCTTTGCGTTTCTTAACTCTTCTCGTTCTTTTTCAAGAATCTTTTGCTCACATCTCTTAAAATATGTTTTAGTTGATTTATAGTTAGGCTGGATATCGTCTACGACTATAAGTTTATCTCGTGCAGCCAAATAATCTTTATTTTTATAATTTATAATTGCTTCGTCATATAAAAACTTTGCCTCGCCTAAAAATCCAAGATCGTTAATCTCTTTTTCTTTTTTCTCATTCTCTAATTTTTTAGCAAGTTCTTGCTCTTGAGCTTCTAGTGAATCTGTCTGCTCTTGCTTTTTTTGCCTAAAATCTTCTTTTCTCTTATTTTCTTGAGCTTCAACAACTCTCCCTATATCAGTTTTACCTATTTTCTTGATATATCCAGCTGCTGATTTATACCCAGGACACATACCTTCAACAGAAATAAATTTTGCTCTTGATTCCTTATATCTTTCTTGCCTGTAAAGCTCTACAGCATCTTTATATAAGGCAGCAACTTCTCGTCTTAGTCTTTTCTTATGATCCTTATCTTTTCTAGCTACAGCTCTTTTTATTTCTCTTCTTTGCTTCTCAAGATCTACTCTTTGCTGCTTTTCAAGCTCTCTTTGTCCTCTTTTAAAACTATGGAAATCCTTCTTTAATCTTTTATCAGCTGCTTCTTTTTTATATTGTAAATACTCATAGTCTTCAATTGTCTTGCCGTCTGCTTGTTCAAATTTCATCTTGTGATGAGCTTTAACAACTCTTGGTATCTCTATTATTCCCTGAGATTTTATCTCTTCTGCTCTTCTTTTTTTATCTTCCCCTTCTCTTTTCTTTTCTTCTTTTAAAGCTAATTCTCTTTTTTCTTGTATCCTTGCTTGTAACTCAGCCTGTCTTTTCTTAAGATTCTTTTCTTGCTCTTCTAAGATTCTCTCCTCTTCTTCTAGTCTTTTTTGCCTCTCTTCATCTTCTCTCATCTTTTGTTCTAATTTTCTCGCTAAAAGTTCTCTTTCTTCCTCTAATCTCGCCTCTTCCTTAAGTTGCAACCTTCTCTCTTCTACTCTTCTTTGCTCTTCAAGCTTTCTTTGTTTTTCTTCTTCCTTTTCTTTTTCTATAAGTGCTCGCTCTTCAGCCCTTAACTTATCTTTAAGCTCTTTTTGTTGTTTTCTTTCAAGACGAGCTTGTGCTTTTTCCTCCATTCTCCTCTGACGTTCTTCTTCTTTTAATCTACGTCTCAAATCTCTTTCTCTTTTTACCTGAACTTTATGTCTTTTTTTCTTTAATTGCTTTATCTTAAGTCTTTGAACTTTCATGTCTCTTAAATAAGCTTCTCTTTCTAATCCTTTTACCCTATTTATCTCTTTTTTCTTAGCATTAAGTTTATAAATTACTTCGTCTAGTTCAATTTCCCAATCCTGCCTACTATCCTTTAATATTGCCTTAATCTTTTCTTCTTTTTCTGAATATCCGCGACGCTTAGCCCTGTCTTGTTTTTCTTTCTGTTTTATAAAACGCCTATGTTGAATCTCTATTTTTTTATCAACAATCTTTAAATATTTATCTACATTTTTATACCTTGAAACTAATAACCCAACTTCATTAAATTTAGCTTTAGCTTTTTCATAAGATTTCTTACCATACAACGCTATTGCTTGTTTATAAATATCCTCAGCTTCATCTGTTAAATCGTACCCTGAAGATGTTGTAAAAATCTTTGTTTTTCTATTAGCCTTCTTTTGAGAAAGAATATGAACTTTGCCATCTGCAAAACAACTACCCAAACAATAATCCGTACATCGCTCAAGACATTTTTCTTGTGCCTTAGCTTGACTTTTTATTTTTTTGTCAATATTTTTTAAATACTTTCTTGTCGTTTTATAACTATATGCAATAGAATCTATTTCTCTAAACTTTTCTTGTGCCTTTAAAAACTCTTTCTTTTTGTACAAATCAACAGCTCGATTATACGCGCTCTTAACCGTCTCATCTAAAGACCTAGTAGTTTCTTTTTTGATATCTTTTTCTTTTCTTATCTCAAAATCAATATCTATTCTCTTTAAATAAGCTATTGTATCTTTGTAGTCAGATTTAATATCTTCAATCTCAATAAATTTCTCTCTAGCCTGATCAAGATTTTTATTTTCATACAACTTAACTGCACTTTTATATTTATTTTCTGCTATTTTTACAATTACTTCTTGCCTTTGCCTTAACTCTTTTTCTTTACGCTCTTCTTCTTTTGCTTTTATTTCTTCAGCCTTCTTAATTGCCAAAGCTTCTTCGTCAATTGTTTTGTCTTCAAGAATTCCTGCTTCAACTTTCACCTCTTTTTTAGATTCAGCTTTGATTTCTTTTTTCACCTCTAACTTAATACTACGACTAATTTTCTTTAAATACTTTTCTACACTTTTTTCTTTATACCCAGGAATTATTGTATTTATTTCATTAAAGCTTTCTTTCGATTTTTCATATTTCTTTATTTTGTACAAATTAACTGCTTGTCTGTATTTTCTTTCGGCTGAATTATTAAGCCTTTCTTCTTCTTTCTTTTGTCGTATAGCTTCTGCATCCTTTACTATATCTAAATCAACCTTGCCTAAATAATAAGCAACATCTTTATAGTTTGGATTTAAAACCTGCACTTCCCCAAACATATCTTTTGCTTCTAAATAATTCTTCTTTTTATAAAGACTAAGGGCTTTTTTATATTTCTTTTTTACCCCTGCTGTAATAACTTTTTTTACTTCTTCTTTTTGCTCTTTGATTACAGTTTCAGAATCAATGAACACTTCTATTTCTTTAATGGAGAGCTGTTCTTTCTTTATATTAATGCCCTGATAAATCTTCTTTAAATATTTTTCTGTAGGTTTATAGCCTGGAGCTATATCTTCTGCTTCAAGAAACTTCTCTTGAGCCAAAATCAAATCTCCTTGATTATAGAGCAACACAGCGCCATCAAAAACGTTACTAGCCAAATCCTTTTTATCATTCTCTTTGCGTTTTATTTCTTGCTGACGCTCTTTTTTAGATCTTTTCTCAGCCCTAATTCTTTCTCGATCAATCTTTTTCTCTACTCTAGATAAATACTTCTTTGTCGCTTTATACTCAGGAACAATAAAATTAACCTCAATAAACTTCTCTTTTGCCTCTAGATAGTCCTTGTTTTTATAACAAGCTATTGCCTGATTGTATGTTTGTATTACATTTTCATCTATCTGTTGAGTTTTAGGTTTCACAACTCTTTTTTCTACATCTAATTCTTGTACAATATTATCTTTAATCGTTTTTTCTTGCTTTTTACCTTTAGAAAGTTTTGTCTGGTAAAGAGTCTCATCAATAGTACTTAAATACTTAAGAGTATCTTTATATCCAGGATAAAAAGCTTCTAATTTAATAAACTTCTGTTTTGCCTCTAAATATTCCTTAGACTTATAAAGAGAAAGCGCCTTACCATACATTTCTTCAGCTTCACGAGTTAACATTCGCTCTCTTTCTTCAATTGCTTGCCTTATCACGCCATTATCTTCTGACACTTCTGCCTCAACAAATTTTTTAGACTTCCGACTTATCTCGCTCTCTTTTTTCTTATCATAATTAAGCTTACGATTTATACGGTCTATATATTTACTGGAGGCTTTATAATTAAAATAAATACGTTGCAGTTCATCAAACTTATCACGAGCTTGTACAAAAAGCTTATTTTTGTAAAACAAAACAGCTGTGTTATACAAAAGTTCTGCTTCATCTTTAAGGATTTGCTTCTTATCTTTTTCTATTAACTTTTGATTCTCAAGTTCGCGCCGCAAAACAAGATCTTCTTCTCTTAATTCATTGCTCATCTCTTCCTTAAGCGTTCGTTTATGATTCACTTCTAGCCTAGAAAGTCTCGCTTTTTCTTTTATAATTTGTACTTCAATTTTCTTCAGGTAGGATTCTGTAGATTTATAACTTGGATATAATTCTTTAAGTTCTAAGAACTTATCCTTTGCTTGATCGTATAGTCTATTCTTATAAAGAGAAACTCCAATATTATAAACTAATTCTGATTCTGCTTTTAAACTCTCTAGCTCTTGCTTTGCTTCAAGCTCATACTGTTTTCTTTGTCTTTTCTCTGCTTCTCTTTGCGCTATTCTTTCTCTTTTTATCTCAAGTTCAAATTCTATTCTTTGCTTTTCTATTCTTTGTCTTTCTTCACTTGCTATGTCATCATCTATTCTTGAAAGATACCAATCAGTGCTTTTATAATTTGAAAATATATCTTTAACTTCAGCAAATTTTGCTTTTGATTCAATAAACTTTTTCTTTTTATAAAGAGATATGCCCATTTTATAAACAAATTCAGCTTCGTCCTTTAATCTCTTTATCTTGTCCTTTTCCTCTTGTTCTCGAAGCTTACGCTGTTTTTCTTCTCTCTGCTTTCTTGCCGATATCTCTTCTTCAATTTGATTCTCTAGCGAACGCTTTCTCTCTATTTCTCTTCGTCTTGACTCTTCTTCTATATCTTTATCTATTCCAGACAAATAATGAACGGTTGCCTTATAGTTAGGAAGTATCCACTCAATTTCTTTAAACTTTACCTTTGCTTTTTCAAACTCTCTTGCGCGATAAAGCTTTGTAGCATCTTGATACAAGCTTTCAGCCTGATCCTTTAAATACTGCTGACGCTCTTTTTCTCTTTTTTCAAGTTCTTTTTTCCATTCTTCTTTTTCTTTCCTTCTAACAAGCGCCTCTTCTTTCAATCTCGCATCTATAAGACGTTGCTGCTCGCTATTTATTTCTTGCTCTATAATCATTAAATAGCTTCTTGTTGCTTTATGATCAGGAAACATATCTTCAACTTTTTCAAAATCTTCCTGTGCTTCTATATATTTCTTCTGTTTAAATAAAACAACAGCAATATTGTATGCCTTTTCAACTTCTTCTGCGCTATATCCTCTTTCTATTTCTAATCTTCTAATTTTTCTTATCTTCTCTTTATCAAATGCTACTTGTTGGCTCTTTGTCTTTCGTACACTTTCTGAAATATATCCCTTCATTTCAGGATGTTCAGTTATCTTAATAGATTTTCGCCAAAGCTCTTGAGCTAGCTCAAGTTTGCCTTCAGAAGAAAGTCTCACAGCTTTTTCATAATATTCGCGCGCTTTCTCTTCTCTTTGTTGATTTCTTCTTCTTTTTGCCTGATCTTTAAGCTTAACATTAACATGCTCTATTTTCTTCTTAGAACGCTTAATAAGATCTTTCAAATTTATAATATAACCTTCTTTGGCTTTTTGTTCTTTTAATGTTGGAATAGTTAATTCAGGCTCATCAGCGACTGACTGAGCAAAGGCAGGCCCATTGATAGAAATGGTAAATATAATACTAATTATTAATAATTTTTTAATTTTATGTAACATAAAGAATGTAGAGAATTTAATTAATTATCTATTCTAATAGATAAAGATATATAGTTATAATATTATATAATTCATTCTACCATACCGTACTCTGCTTCTTCCAGAATTTTCTCCAATATTTTCTTTGCTTTTTCATACTGCCCATTCTTGAAATATTGGTCCGCAAGAGTCTTCATTTCTTGTAACTTCTCTTCTCTTTCTACGCGACCTCTAATATACTCTGCAGCTTCCTCATACATCATCTGACCTGCCATAATAATATCTTTATATATCTGACTTGATTCTTCTAAGTTGCCTACTTCACTAGCTTTTTGCGCAAGAATAAAATATTCATTTAACTCAGAAAGTATAGGACTGCTTTTACGCGATAGTTCCTGATGAACCATAACCCATGCCCACTTCTTTATTTTTTCTTCTAACCAACGCTGTTTTGCTCTCTCTATTTCTTCAGGTGTTCTGTCATACAACTTACCTGTCAATCTGACAAATGGTCCTTGTGTTGTATAATCTAAATCGGTTAAGTCATCATTAAAATCAGTAAAATCATACCCAACACCTAACTGAGCATATTCTCCAACATTTCTTGCTACTTCAAATAAGAAGCCTCTCTTTTGATCAGATGCTTCTTCCTGAGTCAATGTCCTAAATTCACCACCTATTGTCCAGTCGCGATCAACTCTATAATTCAGTCTATGTATCATCAACCATGTATGTGTCTTTGTAAAATCAAAACCTGTTACCTTTTCTTTTGACAGGCGATAAGCAAATTTCTCAGCAAGTTGCCATTTTTCAGTTAAATCGTAAATAGCTTCAGCCGCAATGACATGTGAACTTTCATATTCAATATCAGACATATCTTCCTGATCACCTGGAGATTTATCTTGTAAGTATGTGTAACGTCCCAACATATTAAGTCTGTCATGAGTAATAGGTCTATAAGCGCCACCAAGAACAAACTCTCTATGTGCTGCTTCCGTATACCCATCTGTAATATTTCTTGTTTTTGAAAGTTCAATCTTGCTAAACACACTTAAAGCACTATTAATCTTTCCTTCTGTTGCATGATAAAGCAAATACTGTTGTGAATCCTTTTCTCCATCATCTTTACGAAATTCGATCTTTGTTGAACTTTGAAGATCTTCTCCTGTTTCTTCATCTTTATTAACATACGCAGCTGCAAGAGCTATTGCATCTCTTTCCGTATTAGTTCCATCAAGATTTTTAACATCACCTTTTTCATACGTACCTGTTAACGCCCACTTATCATTAACATCTCCAGACAAGCCAAAAATATTAGATTCTGATACTTCTTCTGTGCCTTGTGAATAAGCGCGAGACAAAGACCCTTCCAATTTCTTACCATCTTTTTCACGAACCAAACTATAAGTATCGTCAGCTGTATGCGTTCCGTCAGAGGAATCTCCAAAACTACGAGATGATACTGCTGACAATTCATCCGTCAGTTTTTGTTTTGTTCCAAAAGTATAAGTCGTGCTTTGGCTGCCCTCTGAAGTCTCAATCATATCAATCTTAGTTTCTGTTTGAACATCTTCGCTTACTTGCTTTGTTCCAGCAAACATTACTGTTGTTGTCTGAACTCCGGCCGAAGTACCCACGCCAACCTTTGCTTCTGTCTGAGTATCTTCATCTATTTTAGATGTTCCTCCAAAGGCCAAGGTTGTTGTATTGTCTCCTGTTGCAGAACTACTAATTGTTGCCTCACCTGCGATTGTTGTTTCTTCTCCAAATTTTACATCAGATTCTCCAGAAACCTTTAAAGATGTTTCTCTGCTATTTCCTGCACCTGCTAAAGCAAGTTCACTTACTATCTTTGTTCCCTCACGAGGCTCAACTTCGCCCATTACAGCTAAAGTAGCTGCAGTATCTCCACCAGATGTTTTAGCAATCCCAATCGCTGTTGTTATCTTAGTTTTTTCATTAGGTGTTATTTCTGTACCAATAGCTGAAGAAACCACACTCTCTCCAGCTGAGTCAACCGCAATTGCGTATTCTCCTGTTAAAGCAAATTTTTCACTCATATCTGCCTTAACGCCAAGAATTGTTGCCGTACCTGAATCCGATATCTTTTGCTCTGCTGAAAGAGTAAGATTGTCATTAGGCGTTGCTACAACTCCAACTGTCGTTTGATCAGCAGCTCCTTCATCTTGCAGAGAAAATTGTTTTTCTACTGACACAGCTAAACCATCTGTTATTTGGTAATCAGCACGTGCAGCAACAATATCAGTCACAGCATCATCAATATCTGTTCGTTGGTACTCTCCTGTTAATTTCAATTTTCTTCCCTCATGAACAACTTGCATAAGAGTCGTTGCCGTCTTATGTCCTCCCACTTGCGTTTGAGTCTGAAGGTTTCCGTCGTCTAGCAATGTCTGAATATCATGACTTACAGTTACTCTTGATGTATCTGTTAAATCATAAACACCCTTAAACCCAACTGTTTCCTTGCCTTGTTGCGAAACCGAATCTGCAGATGAAAATCCATTATCAATCCATTTATAATAAGAAGTTAGTCCTAGTCGATTAAAGAGCTTTGCATCAGATGAAATTCCATAAGCCTTTCCATGAGATACATCAGAGCTAGAAAGATCAGTAAAACTTATACCACCATCTGTTGAGACATATGTGCCCTTAGCGCCAGACTCTGATTCAGCGTACTCTGCCTTTATCGTCGCATTTGGTCCTAAATGTAATGTTAAATCTGTTCCCTTTAATTCATAATTAGAATCTTCCTGGCTTTCGCGAACATAAGTTGCACCAACAAGAACGCTATCAGTAATGGCTTGGCGAACTCTTACACCTTCACTTCCTTCGTCTGTTTTGTCTTTTGTATCATATTCATAGTCAGCTGTAACATAAACAAGATTTCCTTCTAAGAGATCGTTTGATATTATCGAGTAAGATTGAATCATCATAGACACTGGCATCCAGAATATAATTCGGCCGCTATCGTAATCTAGTTCATAATCAGCGCCTTCTTTCATTTCAGTCTCAGATATCATAAGGCCTGTAATTCTATCTCTTACCTCAACCTTGACGCTGTCTGAACCTTCAATAACATCTCTATGCTTTAAGAAATATAACGATCCACCAGTTGCCAAAAATTCATTATGCGCTGCTTTTTGTTTTACTCTTGAATGGAAAGCAACTACCTTAGTTTTTGATTCGCCATACTCTGTTGTAGACAGGCTTTCAAAATTTATCTTTCCTCCAAAAAGTGTTCTTGAGAATTGAGCAAATTCTGTTTCATCAAATGCAACTTCGTAATTACTCCATTGAACAGATGACTTGTCCCACTCAAGCATTAAATATAAACTACTCTGCGTATCTGTCGCCTCTGTGTCAAGCTCGGATGAGTCTCCATAAATAGGATAATACTGGTCGGGATCAAGATCCTTAAATAACTCTTTTTGTTCTCTCTGTGAATCAAAGCTCGATGTAATCAAATACTTGCCTAAAACTTTTCCTTGCAAGAAATATGCCATCTTTCCTTCTGACCAAAAACCACCCTTATACTTTTCATCACTCTGCACTGGTTCAATATTGCCTTTATTAAAGGTATATCCTATTTTTGCATCCCCCATACCTACAAAAAATAAATAATCTTCTCCAACCTTAATTTTCTTAGAATACATATTAACCGGACTACCTATTATCTCTTTTGTATCTGTAAATCCTTCCGACAACATCAAATCTCCATTTGTTAATCTTGCACCATCTATTTCACTTGACCCAGCGCCTTCTCCTACAGATATTTCATAATCTCCTTTAGGAAGTATTATCTCAAGTTTATCGTCTTTCCTTTGATCTTTTATTTCTTCTCCTAAAAGTTCAGACGCTGTAAAACCTTGCTTTGCAAGAAGAGGAACCTCAGAAACTATTTGTCCGTCTTTTAATACTCTTACGCTTTGTATCTTTGCCGAAGAGAGTCTGTCTATTGTAACAGTCTCTCCCTCTACTAAAATAGACTGAACAAACATATTGCTCTTCTTTAATTCTTCACTTATCCATTGCCTATATTTCTTATTCCAATCAGTCAATCTATCTAATTTATAAGTTTTAAGAGCCTCTTCATCCTCAATAAAATTAAATTTTATTGGAGTAAGCACAGTCTCATCGTAATCACCTTTTTCATCTTCAACATAAACAAGATACACATAATTTCTATCAGTTCTAACATGCTCTCCTGTCTTATCAAGTCCATCCCAATAAATAGGATCATGTATATTTAAATTGTTCCCCTCAAAAGATTTTATTGTCTTATAAACATCTTTATCTATAATCTCTAATTTCCACTTTTTAATAAATGGAGCATAGTTTGCAAATATTCTAAATTCAGCAGCTTCTGAGAATACATCATTATATATTGGTATCTCGTCAGTAAACATAGCAACATTTAAACGAGGTGTTGGCTTGCTTTTGTCTTGAGATACCTTCATATCTTTCATAAAGAAATGTTGGTCTTCACTTCTAAATCTATCATAATCAAGATTAACTCCAAAGTTTACCTTAACTAGTAAACCAGGAGTAACATCAACCACAACAACCTTATCTGTCGTCAAATAACTTCCGTCTGGAAGCGACCTTTCATCTAGCCTAAATAAATGCCTTCCTGGAGTAAGCGCCGGAACGCTAAAGCGACCCTCTTCATCCGTTGTAACAACGGTTCCATCTTCCATTGCTATTCTTACCTTTGGCACAGGATTTTCAATATACGTATCTCTATCTAAATAATTATATTCCGGCATATCTTGAACTCCATTTTCATTTTTATCTAAGAAAACCTTACCTATAACCGTACCTAAATCGAAAAGTGGGTCGAGCACAACCTTAACATGTTCTGTTGCGTAATTTGAAAGCAACTGCCAGTTCCAATATCTTGCCCAAGCTATGTTTTCATAATCACCTAAAGTCACACCAGAACCTACTACCAATTGATATTTAAATTCTCTTTTTTGATTACCTGTCATTTTATCAATATAAAAACTAAGCGGTCTTTGTCCTAGAGGATTATCTGCTTGATCTCCGTCTAGAGTTACTCTTCCTTCTAAGAATTTAAATCCAGGAGGAATTCTATCTTCTAAATAAACATCAATAAAAGTTGCTGTAGTTAAATTTTCAATAGTTACTGTATAAGTGACAACATCACCAACTTTTACTTCTTTTTTGTTTGCATCCTTTTCAACACGCATAACATTACCATTAGCATCTGCTGGTTGATCCATCTCAATAATAGCAGAGGCAACGTTAAAGACCTCTCCTTTAGAACCTGTTACAATAACACGGTCAGATGGAAATGTTGTCTTAGCAGATGGATAATCATAACCAAGTGCATTTATCGTTATATAGTAGTCTCCGTCGGCACATATATAACTATAAAAACCATCTGAATCTACAATAACTGGATTGACGTCAGTTATATCTAAATCACCATCAGCAATAGTTGCAAGTTGATTATCAGACGTCCTATATAATGACACTATCGCATCATTTATAGGATGATTTGTAAAAGAGTCAAACGCAATACCAAACGGATCTGTTAATTTTATCTCTAAAATATCAGAAGCAACACCGTTTATAACAACAGCTATATAATTAACTGCTTTAACAAGTGGTGATGGAGTAACTGAATATCTTGAGTCTGCGGTATCAACTAGCCCAGTTCCTACCGTCTGATAAAGCAGTGCTCCTAGTTCATCCATTGCAACAACCTCAAGTGACTCTCCAGCAAGACCAAAGCCTGTAAATGTAGGCAACGCACCATGTACCCTGTCGCCATCAACATGCGAATCTATTATAGAAACCTGATCTGTTGTAGGTGTTGCAGTGACAGTTAAATTCTTAGTAGTAGGTCCCTGCAGTATACCGACAAACGGAATAAGCTCATTTGCGCCTATATCAAGAAATTCTGTCGGAACCTCAAAGAAAAAGTTTCCGTTTATATCAGCAATAACTGTTCCAATCTGAGTTAATACTGTTCCAACATAACCTTTAACCGTGACAACATAATTCGACTCTGTTATACCCATAATGGTTGGCTGTTGATCAATAGTCCTATTTCCATCAGGAATAGTAATTGATAAAGCGATAAAGAACCAGTTTGTATTATTGTTTCCTCCATCAGTACAATTAAAACAAGTAATTGTATTTAAAAGTGCATCGGAATCCGACACATTTAAATAAAGCGCATCCTGCTCTCCATTAGGAAATGATACGCTCCATTTCTGACCAGAAGTCTGTGACCTTAAAACTATCTTAATATTTGGATTATTTGCCCTTACGTCAAAATCGCCTTCAACAGTCTGTGTTGATCCTACTGCAAATGTAACTATTTTTGATGCATCTCTTATACGAAGATCATAAAATGTTGTGTCTCCTGTAACAATTGCCTCATCTACTGTATCAAACGTAACCTTGCCGTTTGAATGAGTAAATGTTCCACCTGAATTAGTCCAATCATCTGCTACTGTAAATAATAGTCCAGCTCCTGGCGCTATTATCTCTCCTGCGCTTAAAACAAAACTTGAGTTAACATCTATATTACTATTAAGCGCATTTATCGTACCTCCGTCAACAGTTAAAAGACCTGTATTAGTCATAGTGTTTGCATTTGTAGATATATCAAGCGTGCCACCTGTCACGTTTAAAGTACCTGCAATACTTAAATCACCTACAGTCTGAAATATATCAGGAGTTGCATTTTGATCATTAAACGCAAGATTATAATAGTCTGGATCACCAAAATCTTTTACAATATGTGTATTTGCAATGCCATCATCATCTCCAAGATACGTAAATGTTCCTGAATCAATATCATAAGTTCCAAATGTCGCATTTGATTCATCACCATCTAATTGAATATTTCCTTCATTAGAAAGTTCTCCGTCGACTATTAAATCATAACCATCTGCTGTTACAACCCCGCCTATCTCAACAATTAATTCTTCAATATTTACATTTGAATAAAGTATAGGATCACTACCTGCAACGTCAGGAATTGTTACGATATCGTCAGCGTTTGGAACCAAACCTAAATCCCAGTTACCAGGAGTATCCCAGTTGTCAGTTAAGTCACCTTGCCAAGTAATTGTCGCAGCACCAAAAACCCAGTTAGTGTTATTTCCGCTATTAACTGAAGCACGAGCAACCAAAGTTAAACCAGACGCATTGTTGTCTGACACATCAGCATAATAAATAGACTGCAAAGCACCTGATGTTAAATTGATTGATGTTTGCGTTCCAGGATTACTACTTACTATAGATAATAATTCTCCAGAGGAACCTTGCAAATTAAGTAAACCACTTGATGCTATTGTTTGCTCTTCTCCTGCCTCAAAAGTTAGAGTCGCTGCAGTTGTTGTAACTTTGGTTAGATTATAGAAAGTTGAACTTCCAGATATGCTTTGATTTCCACCATCATTATCAAAATTAACAGTACTACTTGAATGAGTAAATGTTCCTCCCTGATGGTCATAGTTGCCATATATTGCAAGTGTCTTTCCGCTTCCTGGTGCGGTTAATGTTCCGGATGAAATTGTTACATCACCGTTTGCATCAATGTCTGAGCCTGTTGCAGTTAAAGTGCCACCATTAACCAAAATATCACCCTCAACTGCTAAGGTATTTCCATTTGTTGATATATCAAGCGTACCTTTTGTAACTGTTAAATCACCTAGAATAGTTAAGTCACCATTTGTTTGAATTACATCATCTGAATCTGTTAAATCAATAACTACATTGTAGAAATCGTTTGCGCCAATATCTGACATTACAAATGTATCTGGATTACCATCTCCATCACCTGTAAAGTAGAATGTACCTGAATCAGGATCGATATTATTTATATTAACCACTTCACCGCCTTGTAAATAAACGATCCCTTCATTATCCAAAGTATCTGTTATGGTTAAATTATATCCATCTAAAGTAAAACTTGATCCAGTTACGCCACCAGCTTCTAGAGTTACATCAGTTAAAGAAATATTTGTTGTTAAAACTGGTTGATTCACAGGTCCTCCAGGAATAATGATAGAGTCCCCATCTATTGGAACCAAACCTAAACTCCAATTATATGGATTATCCCATACTGTTGACACATCGCCATCCCAAGTAACTGTAACAGAACCAAATGTCCAATTGGTATTATTTCCTGAATCAACTGATGCTGGAGTTCTTCCAACAAGAGTTAATCCAGATGCCCAAGAATCCTGAACATCTAAATATGTCATTACCTGTAAACCATCAGTGTTAAGGTTAAGTTTTCCCTGCACACCATCAACATTACTTCTTATTTCTAATCTAGTCGTAGTGCCTGTTCCTTCTAAATTTAAAATTCCTTTTACATTTTGCTCAGCGCCAACAGAACTATCAAAAAGAATTGTCTCAGGACTTGCACCTGAAACTATCTTTGTTAAATTCCAAAATGTTGTTGAACCATTAACGTATTGACCAGATGCTCCCTGGCCTGTTCCATTAAAAGTTACAGTTTTTGTACCATAAGCAAATGTTGCATTATTTGTCCAGTTTTTTGCAATAGTTATGTCATATCCATTTGAATCAAGTGTTCCTGCAGAATTTGTAAAACTACCATCAATATTAATATTACTATTTTGAGCGTATGCATATCCAGTGCCAGAATGAGTTAAATTATAAAATAATTTATCTGCGCCAATACCTGACGAATAAATTAATTGTGTACCTGTTGCTTTTCTTAAATCAACTGTTCCAGTGTTTGAAGTATAAGTTCCATCTCTATTGTCCCAATCACCAGTAACACCAACTGTACCAGTTGAAGTTTGAAGAGTACCATTTATATCAACAGTTCCAATAACTCTTAGAGTTCCTGTATTAACATTTATGGTGGAGCCTAAAGGCAGGTTTAGTCCTTGAGAGAATGCATATTTTAAACTTACTGTAAATAAGAATAGTGATGCAAAAATAAAAATAATACTGAATGCAAAAATAGACATACGTCCGCTATTACATTCGATTATTCGTCGAAAGATAAACTTACATTGAGACTGTCCCTTGAAGACTGTCCCTTTTTTATAAGATTTTTTTAGATTAAAAAGCATTCATTTTATATTTAATATTCATATTAATAATAGTATAAATATATCTATTATATATTATATTATATATAAGACTTGATTCAATAGTTGTTTGATTTATTTTTAGGTAAGATCTTGACCGTAAGGGCGTCCTTTATAGGCGCCCGATTATCTTTTAATTTCATATTATTTTCGTAGAGGCTTGATTTATCAAGCCCAATTCCTACTTTTTCCAAAAATGAATTACGCTTAAAAAGGCTGACGTGATATATCTAATTATTGATAATATATTCAAATCTTGCTCTCCGCAATTTTACATTCTTCATCAATCCTTACTTTAAAAAGAGCGTAAATGACTTTGGCTAACCCCGTTACTCTTGTTTTTTAAAAAACAAGAGTAACGAGATAAAGAAGAAGCCCAATAACTTTTTATTGGGACTGTCCCGCTGTTTAGTAGACTGTCCCTATTTCATTATCATTAGGTCAACGTAAATTAAATGAATACATGATTTATGGTCTGTATCATAAATCATAGTGTGAATTTATCCCAACTTTACAATAGTAGATGTCAGGATCTCGACACCAAGCTTTCCTCCGTCCGCTGTAAAACAAAAAACTTACGTTTTACTACTATGTTGCATCATCTACGCTCATTTTAAAATACAAATCTCAAACAACAAACATTGTCATTGCGAGAAGCGAAGCGACGAAGCAATCTCAAAGCTAGATTGCCGCGCAAGCGGGAATCCATAATGAGATCCTTCGCTACCACTCGGGATAAATTTGGACTTATAACTTATGTTCGCTCGTCAAATGACTCGCTCCATAAATTATATCCTCATTTAATTATCCGTCCTCGATATTTCATACCAAATATCTTCGGTCGCGTCATACATCAAATGTAATAAATCTCCAATTCCCATAGTAAAAGATATTCCACTATCTAAAGCTAATCCTGTTCCGTCGTCAAATTTCAATGTATTAGTATCGCTTACACCTTTTATAATTACCATCTGTCCATCAGAACCATCTGTAATTTGTGGGTTAGCTGTAATATCAACCGCGCCACCATCACCTTGAACTTTCATAACATATTTACTAACCGTAACACCAGTTCCAGCAACAATACTTGTATCTGCCGACGGCGTACCAGAGAATGTTCCATCAATATCTAATGTTGTTGATGGCAATGATGTACCAATACCAACATTACCGCTACTTTTTATTACCATATTTATATCAGTTGAATCGCTATCTGATGTATAAAATCTTAAATCAGTTGGCACTTTTACACTCGCTGCGCCATTTTGTACTGCTTCTATTACTGCGCCAGTATCAAAAGTATTTCCACTATCGACACCTGTAAAACGGATATCTCCTAAAACGTCTCCATCACTAGTAGCTGAAGCAGTTCCTATTGTATCTGACCTTGAGCTTCTTAAGTATAATTGCGTCCTTGCTCCACTTGCTTCATAAGTATCAAAATAAATTGAAGTAGCTCCACCTGTCTCTGCAACATGGAGAATTCCTTCTGGCGTTGCCGTGCCGATGCCAACTCTATCATTTGACGCGTCGATAGTAAATGTATCTGAATCAATATTTAAGGCATCAACTACATCAGCTAATGTTATTGTTGTTGCTTGAGTACTTAGATCTATTAGGGAAGTGTTGATGTCTAAAGTATCTGTCATTGAATCAAGAACTAAAAGACCATTTGCGGTATCTATTGTTTGATCATCAGTAGAGGCTATTCTAATATTTCCAAATGTTCCGCCACCTTCTTGAATTAAAGTTCCTGTAATTGTAATATTATCAGCTGTAGCATCTCCCAGCCAAACGCTTCCGTCAACTTCTAAATTACCTGTAACATACAAATCATCCGACGAGCCTGCATTATCAAATGTTCCCATACCAATTTTAACATCTCCGCCAACAGTATGAAGAATTTCACTTGGAGCACTTGTACCAAGACCTAAATACCCTTCAGATGTAAGTCGCATAACTTCTCTTGTTGAAGTACCTGATGGAGCTGTATGAAACGCTAAAGAACTATAAGTTCCGGCTATATCCTCTACAACACCTACTATTTTATTTTTTGTTCCTCCTGCACCTGCGCCACTTTCATCAAGATTTCCAAATAAAACCTCTGCATACACTTCTCCAATTTCCCAACCAGCAGAATCTTTCTTACCATATGCGTACAATGTTGGCGCCATTATTGTTCCTTTAACATCAAGTTCTTCATATGGCGCCGCTGTGCCAATGCCCATATAGCCATCTGATGAAATACGCATTCTTTCTGCCGGGCTTGTGCCGCTACCAGTATAAAAAGCCAATGCATGATCATATCCAGTTGCTTGCTCCACTATAGCAGCTATTTTATTTTTTACTCCACCATTGCCTGTAGCTGAAATATCTGCGCTACCAAAAAGTATTTGTGCATAAATTGAACCAGCTATCCAGCTTTGTGAATTTTCTTTATCAAACAAGTATATAGATGGTGGACTTGACCCATCACGACCAGAATACCCTGCAATATGAAGCATCTCGATAGGAGCGCTTGTACCGATACCAACATTACCGCCATCTTCAAAAGTAATAGCAGTTGAGCCGCTGTCTGCAAAATTAAGATCTCCTTCTACATCCACTCCTAATTGCCAAGTTTCACCACCTGAATTTTCAACTATTTCAATTGCATCATGAGCTGCATCTGAAAGAATTGAAAGTGGTTCTGCTGGCGTTGCGATACCTATACCAACTCTATTATTTGACGCATCAATAGTAAGCGTATCTGAATCTATATTTAATGCCTCGACGACATTAGCAAGTGTTATTGTTGTAGCTTGAGTGTCTAATCTTATTAGAGAAGTGTTGATGTCTAAAGTATCTGTCATCGAGTCTATTACTAAAAGACCGTTTGCGGTATCTATTGTTTGATCATCAGTAGAGGCTATTCTAACATTTCCAAATGTTCCGCCACCTTCTTGAATTAAAGTTCCTGTAATTGTAATATTATCAGCTGTTGCATCGCCTAACCAAACGCTACCATCTACTTCTAAATTACCAGTAACATACAAATCATCCGACGAGCCTGCATTATCAA
>JAVCCJ010000083.1 GCA_030765585.1 Candidatus Zapsychrus exili
TCATCCCCCTTCTGAGCCATAACATCAACACTTTCAACCTCAGAATGCACAGTATACCCCTGTGCTTGTAAGAATTTCTTAAGGGGCTTATACATCTCCACTTCTTTCATAACTAATCCAAGCAATATGCTTTTAGCATATTGCGATAAGGTGTTGCTCATCTAGAAATTGCTATGCTTCTGAGCAATTTCGTCTTCAAAGCAACACCGCATATTATTAATTTTATATTTATTGCGATAAGGTAGGCGATATGCTTTTAGCATATCGCTTAAATCACCGCCACATTAAATCAACAACTATTAAAATTCTGCCTTTTATCCGCGGTGTTTCCTTGAAACTGGAAACACCTTACAGCGATAAGCTTCGCTTATTGCTTGCATATCGCTTGCATTACCTTGCGTGAACGAGTTTTGCAACTGGCTATCAATAAATCATAAAAATCTATCAGCGAAACCAACGCTGAGTCTTTAAGCACACTTTCACCAGCATAAGCATTACAGGAACCTCAATCAGCACTCCCACAACCGTTGCCAACGAAGCACCCGAAGACAACCCAAAAAGCATTGCTGATGTAGCAATCGCAACCTCAAAATGATTACTTGCCCCAATCAACGCTGAAGGCGCAGCATCCCTGTAAGGTAATTTAAACCACCTTGCCAAACCATATGCAATCCCAAAAATCAAACACGTCTGAATAAAAAGCGGAATAGCGATCAGAAGAATTATCTGCGGCTGATTCATAATAAGTTCGCCTTTAAAAGAAAATAACAATACCAGTGTAACAAGCAACGCTCCAATCGACACAGGAGTAAGACGATGAATAAATCTTTCTTCAAACCACTTAATCCCCTTTTTTGCAATGATCAACTTCCTCGAATAATATCCCAGTAACAACGGCATCCCGACATAAGCTACGACTGACAAAATAATTGTCTGCCATGGAATCGGCATTTTATTAACACCTAATAGCCATCCACCTAATGGCGCGTATAAAAACAACATCGTAAGAGAATTTATAGCGACCATCACAAGCGTATGGCCATCATTGGCTTTAGAAAGATGCCCCCAAACAAGAACCATCGCCGTACAAGGAGCAATGCCTAACAAGATACAACCAGCAATATAAGACCGATAAAGTTCAACCTGCGCCCCGCCCTTAATGATCTCAACCCCTGGCAGCCAACCTTTAAATAAAACGCCAAGAAATAATGTTGATATGGCAAGCATCGTAAAGGGCTTAATGCACCAATTGACAATCAAAGTAAGCATTACAGGCTTGGGACTCTTTCCTGCTTTAATAACTTCCGCAAAATCAATCTTAACCATAATGGGATACATCATAAAAAAGAGACATATGGCAATCGGAATAGAAACCTGATAGACCGAAAAACTGTCTAAGGTAACCGCAACATTAGGAAAAAATTTTCCCAATAAAACTCCGCCACCGATACAGCCAATAACCCATAGCGTCAAATACTTCTCAAAAAACCCTAAATTTCCTTTTTCATGAATTGCTTTCTCCACCTATGAACTCCCTCCTCCGCTAAAACAAGCCAATAGCTAAATATTTCCATATAAAATAAAAACCCACAAAAATAAATACAATACCCGTAATTCTTTTTGTCACAAATTCAACTCTAGCTGTATTTTGAAACCATTTAGAGAACAATTTTACTCCAAAAACAATGCCCAGCGCAAAGACGACAACTGGAATCCCTGTTCCAATACCATACATAAATGGATATATGATTCCGATCCTACTACTCAAAGCCAGAGGAATTAAACTTCCAAAAAATAATGCCGCAGCAATAGGGCAAAATGATAGAGCAAAAAGAACCCCCAAGAAAAATGCTCCAACAATACCCGATTCCGCTAACTTATTTTGTTTTTCCTGGAAAAAAGATACTGATGGAATGTTGAATTTAAAAACATCCAGAAGAAATAATCCGACAATGATCAGGACAGGACCGACAATCTTGTTCATATATAATTGCAGAAAATTCGCAATAGGCGGAACACTGGCAAACGAAATGATTATTATAGATCCAATAACAGCGTAAGTTACCATTCTTCCTGCAGCATAAGCCATACTTGCAAAGAAAACAGCTTTAGGATGATTCACCTTCTTTGAAAGAAAAGAAACAGCTGCTATATTAGTAGTCAATGGACATGGACTAATAGAAGTGAGCACGCCAAACCACAAAGCAGACAAAAGCTCTATCATCATATTTCCTCACCTTTTTTTATAAACTTTTCTGTCTCTTCTTTTATATATTCATAAAACTTCTCTTTGTTGTGTAAATACTGCCAGACCTGTTCTAGATTTTTGTAGGCAACCTCTTTCCCGTTCTTCACTTTAAAAAGAACAACAGATTTTGTGTAAAGCTTATAATCTTTCGTATAATGTCCATTCCCCTCTTCTTCCACATTAATTACCTGATAATCAATGCTTTGGGATGCCATTTTATCAAAAAAGTATTTCTCTAAAGCCTCTTTGGTATATTTTTCTATATTCCGACATGAAACACAGCGGGCATTACCATGAAAATAGTACACAACAGTCCTATCCATGGATTCTTGTTGACCGAAAACATTAAAAGATAAACCACCTAATAAAAATAAAATCACAAATAATATTTTTTTCATCGCCTACTCCTTTGGGAACATTCTATCCCAAATAAAAAGCCGTTGCAAGCAGTTGATAAATAATAAGTTGTTTATCAACACGAGGTGTTGCTCATCTAGAAATTGCTATGCTTCTTTCTTTTTTATATATTTAAACGAAAATTCATTATTCCATATTCCATCTATTTCTTTACTAATATTAACTTTTAACCTATAATCATAAACAAAATGAAATTAAAACAAATACAAACCCTTAATAACCTTTTCCAAAACTCCCGTAAAAAATTAACTACACTATTTAAACAATTTTCACCAGAAGTAATTGCGTTTAGTGTGCTTGCCTTATTAAGCATAATATTCTTACTTAATTTTGTCAAAATTACTCCCACAGTAGATAACAATATCTTCTTCTCAAGCAATGATCCGCAGTTTCAAAGCGAGCATCTAATAGACAAGCTATTTGTTAGACAAGATTCTCAATTAATCATATCTGCAACTGGGGATATAAAAGATGAGAGATATAAAGAAAATATATCTAGACTAAGCAATGCTCTTCTTTCGCTTAAGGACGTATCTTCTGTCAATAGTTTAACTAATTCTGGACCAAATTCCTTAAAAGATGCAATAAACAGTCCACTATGGAAACGTCTTATCATTTCAAATGACAAAAAATCAACAAATTTTGTCGTCCTTTTAAAAGATAAAAGCTTCTCGGAAGTTATCCCTAAAATAGAGAAGCTTATGTCTAAATTTGAATCAAAAGACTTTCACTTACGCGCGGCAGGGCTTCCCTATGTTATAGAACTAATAAAACGAAATCTGCTAAGAGACTTAAAAATTTTTAGCCTTCTTGCTTGTTTAATATTTGGATCCTTAATTTTCTTTATATTTCACTCTAAAGGCGTTTTAATAGGCACCATGATATCTTGCTTAAGTGCATGCGTATGGACATTAATGATTACTAGCCTAATGAATGTTCCAATGGGAATACTGACAGCTAATCTTGGGACCATAATTTTTGTCATGACCTTGTCTCATGTTATATTTTTAACATTTAATTGGAAATCTTGCATATTAGACCCGTCTATAACAGATCCTGTTAAAGGCGCGATAAATAAAACTTTTGCAGGATCTTTCTGGAGCATGTTAACAACTTTACTAGGATTCATAAGTCTCTCTTCTGTTGCAGCAAAACCTTTAAGAGATTTGGGAACTTCTGGAGCCGTAGGAACAGTGGTTGCTATTATAGTTGCATATGCTGTTTTTCCATCATTCTTAAAGCTTGCAACCTTTCGCCTAAATCAGAAAAAAGGGGAAATAGAAAAATATCAGGCAAGGACATATAAATTCATCGACCTTGAAAAACAATTTATCATGTTAATCATATTTGTAACCTGTTTGATAACTTTGCCTGGACTTACAATGATTGATTCTGACCCAAGCCTACTTTCATATTTCTCAGAATCAAGTGAAATCTATAAAGGCTTTAGCTATATTGATAAAAATGGTGGTAGCAGCCCTTTGATTTTAGTTGTAGAGCCTAGAAATGGAGATAAAATTCATTCTGATAGATCTTACAACAAACTATGGAAACTACAAGAATCGCTTGAACAGCACAGATCTGTTGGATCTGTCATTTCCCTACCGGTTCTTATAGCTCAAGCTCATAGAACAGCTCCTTTTGGATGGATACTACCCAGGCACTTACTGCTAAGTGCGATGGAAACGCCATCTAATGATAATATTGCAAAAAGTTTTATCACAAAAGATAGGAAATCTGGGCTTTTTATGCTTCGCATGATTGAATCTTATAGAACTTGTCCGCGACTAGATATTGTAAAGGAAATAGAAGCAATTGTTGAAAGTGAAGGATTTAATTTAAAAATAACTGGTGGTATATATAGCCTACAAGGACATCTTGCAAAAATTGTATTCTCAAGTTTAATATTAGGACTTGGAAAATTAATACTACTATTCTCAATAATAGCTTTTGCTATTTCACGATCGATAAAGGTTACTATCGCAATTGCTGCAAGCATATTTATTATCCCGCTAACCATATTAGGATGTTTTGGAATTTACAGAATATCGCTAGATATTATCTCTGCGCCTGCATCTAATGTTGCTATTGCAATGGGTATAGACTCTATGATACATATGATTCTTGCGTTTAAGAGGATTGGGGATTGGCAAAAAGTTCGAGATGAGTTGTGGAGGCCAATACTAACTTCTGTAACTGTTGTTGGAATAGGATTCTCTATTTTCTTATTTTCCAACTTCCCTCCTACGCAACGTTTTGGTGGGGCTATTTTATTTGGAACAATACTGGCAGGGCTATCTTCTCTCTACATTCTCCCTCTGTTCCATCAATGTCTTCAAACTAAAAATTTAGATAAAGTAAAAACCTTCTTTCTAAACAAACTAAAAAGCTAAGCTAAAGAGAGCGACAAAAGTGCAGCTTCTCATTGCTTGAGTCTAATTTAGCTATTCTCAAGAAGTTTTCTTGATACAAAATTCTGATACATTCGTCTATCAAAACACCCCACAATAGACCCCATATCATCCACCACAGGAAGAAACCCTAATCTGCGCTTATCCATATACTGCTTGGCGTCATATAAAGAAGCTGATTTCTTAATTGAGTGCTCAAAAGGTTTTTTAATATCAAACCCCAACAAAAAAGAAGCATCTCCTCCGAACTGAAGGGAATCCTTAATGCTTTCAATATTGATAACACCACTCAGTTTTCCATTATCATCCGCTACAGGATACTGCGTATAAGGACTATCTGAAAAAACATTGAGAATCGCCTGAATTGGAGTGCTGTTTTTAATAATTGGATACGATGCATCTAAGAGGTCCTCAACATTTATTGTGCAAATCAAATCTTGCTCTGTAATATTCTTTCCAATTTCCCCTGCTCTTGTAATAGCTAACTTAACGCAAGAAGGTCCTATTAGCTGAACCACAAATGTTGATACCGTTATGATAATAATGATCATGTTTCCTATATTTTCAGGTAACATATGAGCAGCAACTATTGACAGACCAATCGCAACCCCTGCTTGGCTAAAAAGACATAAAGGCAAATTATTTCGCACGGTTTCCTCTGCACCTGAAATTCTTGCCCCCAAGAAAGAACCAATCATTTTGCCAGAGGTCCTTCCAATAAGATACACAACAACGCACCCAGCTAAAACTAAATTGAGATTCGAAATATCTAATTTCGCCCCAATAAGCACAAAAAACAATATAAATATCGGTGGAGTAAATTCTTCCACAAGACTAAACACCTGTTTACTCATTTCAGGAAGACCGTTAGAAACAACTAAACCTAACACCATTGCTGCCAAAATCATACTTACATTCGTAGCAAGTGATAAGCCTAAAACAAACAAAACTATCCCAACCAAGAAGACCAAAACCTTCCCTTTCTGATTATAATGCCTAAGAATTCTTACAAGCAAGAAACCAGACGCGCCCCCTACAAAAACAGCTCCGCCAATCTCATAAATTGGATGGACAAAAGCCATAAAAATACTTTCATGAACAGTTCCAAATATCCGAGAAGCAATGCTTGAAGCAACTGCAAATAACATAAGAGCTAGTGCATCATCAAGTGCAACAATCCCAAAAACCGTTGTCGTCAATGGTCCTTTTGCCTTATATTCCCACAATACATCTGTAGTCGCTGCAGGAGCTGTGGCTGATGATATTGCCCCCAACAAAAGTCCCAGCCCAATAGCAAGCTCCTTATCGTGAAAAAGAAAATAACCTGCGACGCTAATGAACAATGCCACAAAAATAAAAGAGAATAGTCCTTCAAACAACAAAATTAAGATAAACTGCTTTCCATATTTCTTAAAAACATCCTTTTTTAGCTCACCCCCGATCATAAAGCCAATTAACCCTAATGCAAAATAATTAAACGGCTGCAATGTTCGGACTGTTGCTCCATCAATTATCTTAAAACCACTCTGTCCAAGGATAATCCCAATAATAATATACCCCACAACCTGAGGAATCTTCATTTTCTGAAAGAGACGCCCCCCAATAGTACCTCCGAATAAAGCAAGCCCTAAGACAAAAAGAGTATTCATGTGAAAATAAGATATGTTCTGAAATATAGAGATAATTTTTTCTATCATAATTTTGATGCTCCAAAAAATAAAAAAATCGCAAGCCATTAAAATTAATAACTTACGCTTTTAACAATATACTCTTAAACAAAATCTAATCAAGAATTATCTTTTATCAACAAATTGTCATATTTTAAATATATAAAATTACAACTGTCACTATTTTTAAGCTTTTCCAACCTTAAAGTTTTTGCCTTTAATCTTACCTAAATTCAAATGCTCGATAGCATATTCTATTTTATCTTGCGTGATAGCTACATAACTATTGATTTCTAAAATATGAATTTTTCCAACATCTGAACCTTTAAGCCCTGCTTCCCTGGTCAAAGCTCCCAAAATATCACCAGGACGCAGGTTATTCTTCCTGCCACCGCTAATATAAATGGTCGACATTGCTGGACACAAAACATTTGATTGCATCTTTTTCTCTTTATTTAACTCAGTGATTTGACAATCAATTTTTAAATATTTACTAATATTCTCAAGCATCCAACTGTCTTTATCCGTGTATAAACTAAGCGCTAACCCTTTTTTACCTGCGCGTCCTGTTCGCCCAATGCGATGCACAAAAAGTTCCTGATTAGAAGGTAAATCATAATTAATAATTGCACTAACATCCTTTACATCAAGTCCACGAGAAACCAAGTCCGTCGCAACCAAAATACGGCAACTTTTATTATCAAACTTCAGAAGAAACAATGTCCTTTCCTGTTGCTCTAAATCAGAATGGATCTGCAATACACTCATATTTTTACTATTAAGATACTCCGCAACTTTTTTGCAAGTCGCCTTACTATTACAAAAAATAATACAAGACTCAGGATTATACTTGCGCAATACCTGCAATAACGTATCATTCTTATTTTCCGCCTTAAAAAATAATTTTTCAATTAGATTAGTTTGATGTTGAGAATCAATCGTGATCTGAACCACATCTTCTTGTATGCTCTCACTTAATTTCCTTATATCGTTAGGTAATGTCGCCGAGAACAACAATGTTTGACGGTTCCTTGGAGTAAACGCAGCAATACAATTAACCTCCTCAATACTTCCCATTTCAAGTAAACGATCTGCTTCGTCTAATACCAAAACCTTAATATCATCAGCCTTCAGTACACCTGTCTTGAACAATTTTAAAATACGCCCCATTGTACCTACAACAACGTGAGCCCCTTGCTTTAAAGATTTAATCTTTATGCATTCTTTTGATCCTCCTGATATAGCCAGCACTTTAATGTTATTTGTAAAACGAGCCAGACGACGTATCTCTAGAGCCACCTGTTGGGCCAATTCACGCGTTGGTACAAGGACTAAGCCCTGAGGTGTACAATTCGTTACATCCAATTTAGACAATATTCCTAAAGCGAATGCTGCTGTTTTACCACTACCGGTATTTGCCTGACCGATAAAGTCCTGGTTACTTAAAATAAACGGCAAGCCCTTCTCTTGAATAGGCGTCATTTCCAAATAGCCCAATGACTTTAAGTTATCGAGCATTGCTTCATTCAAACCTACACTTTTAAAACTATTAGATACTTCACTCATATGATCCTTTTTCTAATTTCTGTATTAAATATTTATCTTAAAAGAACATCAACTTTTCTTGTCGCATAGGAAAGCATAGAATGTCGCTTTCTTTTTTTTAAGCTTCAAGGAATCTCAGCTTTTCTAATTGCGAGGCGGTAGCCGAGCTTTCTTGTTCCCTAGTTTATTAGCTGCAGCACGTGCTTTATCTTTCTTACTCATCCGCAAACCTTTGAGCGGGGCTTTACCTTTAACTTCTGCTATAGGCTCCCCGGTTAATTCAAAACCCTTAACAGATTCTCGTTGTAAATGAATTCGCGCTCGTTTTTCAATCAAAGCAAAATGCAACTGATCTTCATGCCCGATAAAAGTTATCGCCGTTCCTGCTTCTCCTGCCCTAGCAGTACGTCCAATTCGGTGGATATATACATCCGCTGAACGCGGCAGGTCATAATTAATCACATACGGCAATTTATCAATATCAATTCCACGAGCAGCTAGATCGGTTGCGACCAAACACTTAAATCTCTTATTCTTAAATTGACCTAATACATGCGTCCTATTCGCTTGAGTTAAGGCTCCGTGAAAAGTTTTTGTATCAATATTAGCCTTATTAAGCTTTGACGCTAAAATTTCAGCACCCCTCACACTTGCAACAAAAATCAGTACATGCTCCCAGTTTTCAGCTTGAATCAGATTCCGCAGCAAAGGCCCCCGATTAGTACGGTTGACTTCAATCACCCGCTGATTAATCTGCAGAACGGTTGGCGTCACATCATCAATTTTAATGTGCAGAGCCTTAGAGCTGAAACTCTGCGCCAATTCCCTCACCTTATCGTCAATCGTTGCAGAAAATAATAAATTCTGCCTATTATGCGGTAACAATTTTAAGATCGATGCAAATTCTTTGGCGAATCCTAAATCAAACATCTTGTCGGCTTCATCAATAACAAAATATTTAAGAAAATCGAAATTTATTTGCTGACGCCGAACCAAGTCCAATAAACGTCCAGGTGTTGCCACAACAATATCTGCTCCAAAAATCACCCCTCTTAATTGAACATCAATATTCAATCCACCAACAAGCAATAACGTCCGCATTGGCTTGGTTAAATGTCGTCCGTAAATTTTGATAAAACTTCCGACCTGCATTGCCAATTCACGCGTCGGGGTTAAAATAAGAAGCTTAATCATTTTTTGTTTTCCAACAGCATCAGTCTGTAGTAACTGTAAAAGTGGCAAAATAAAGGCCGCCGTTTTTCCCGTACCTGTCTTCGCTTCGGCAATAACATCCTTACCATTTAATATATGTGGAATAGACTGCGCTTGAATAGCCGTTGGTTGTTGATATCCAGCATGTCCAACAGACTCCAATAGATCCTTAGATAATCCTAATGTTTTAAATGACATGAGAGACATAATAACTTAAAATATCTCTTATGTACATCAAAACATCCGATGACAGGGGAAATTTTTAACACCAATGTTTAAAGAGAAAAGCACTATTAAAAATTAAAGGGGACAGGTGTTAATGCTCACTAATTAGGTAACTCTGGGAGGACACCTTGAAGCATGCCTACCTACAGGCAGGGACTCTGGTTGTTCGTTCTTGATCGAAAGAAACATAATGCATATTTATAATATATCATCCTTCAACTCAAGCGATATTCAAGAAATGAATATCGCTAAAAGGTGTTGCTCGTCTAGAAATTGCTATGCTTCTGAGCAATTTCGTCTTCAAAGCAACACCGCGAAATACTAATAATATTATATCTTTTGCGGTTATGCTATCGTCAAAACGTTATTGCCTACTAGCAATAACATCTTAAGAGCATAACCTTATAGAGACTAACCTTTCAGGTTAATCTCTTACTCCCCCAAGTGGACGAACTTTGCAACTTTTTGGAAGAATTTAAAACGTATTACCAATCAAATGAAGCAAGTAATTTGTTGAGCAAAATTTCTTATTAAGCATCTCTGTCCCTTAAATAACAACTCATTACAAGAGAATCGTTGAATACTTCCGTTTTCGTATGCTTAAACTTGAGCTTCTGGTCAATTTCACCAAACAAAGGAATCCCTCTCCCAAGAAGAATTGGAATTTTATTAATAATCAACTCATCTATTAAATCCTCTTTCAAAAAACTCTGAATCAATTTACCACCATCAACATATAAATTCTTATATCCTTGACTGTTTAAATTCCGCACCACCTCCCGCATATCACCTTTTACAATCTCTACTTTGTCTTTAAGATTCTCTGGGATTTCTGTGAGACTATTACTTACAACAAATACTGGCTTAGTGTAAAACCATTCGCCAAATGTTAAAACTTTCTCAAAAGTGCTTCGCCCCATCACTAAAGCATCAGTATTTTTCATTAACTCAGCATATCCATAATCAATCTTGTCTGGATTTGGCACTTCCATCAACCAATCTATTCCACCATTTTCATCTGCGATGAATCCATCCAGACTCGTTGCTACAAATACATAATTAGACATTCCTCAACCCTCCTTTTGAATTATTCTACCCCATACAAAAAGACGTTGCAACTATATATTAATAGTTACAACGCCTTATGATGCAAATTACTCCCCGAACGAGAGGGAAACACGAACTTTTTTCCTACTCTTGTTTACATTATTCAAAAAAATATACGGGATGAAAAACGATATTCATTGAGTACTGACATACCACCTGAAAAGGTAAAAACCAATCCAATTATTGAGGCTAAAACAATTGAAGCCTTAATTGCAAAAAATACCGACTTTTCTAAAGTTAGAATTGCGAGGAAGTTAGGAACTTCTAGGGCAAGAGTTACTCAAATGCTTAATCTACTACAGCTTGATCCTAAGATACAGAAACACATCATATTATCAGAAGATGCGTTCACAGAACGCCAGTTAAGACCACTCACAAGGTTAAAATGCTTCGAAAAACAAAGACAATTATTCAATAATATTCACCCCGCTTTCCATGGTTTGTGCGACCAAAATACGACTTAAACACAAAGAGTTGCTTTAAAAATGTTAACGGTTTTAGGTACGGTTTGATTTTGTTAATCGTGTATTATTCGTTTAGTAATCACATAATTCGACTTGGCAGATGACTTGTCCGGTCAAGCTCGATGTTTTATGGCTGAACTTCCCAGTATCCGCCTTTATCTGGTCCAACTCTTTTAAGCAATCCTTTTTCCTGCAATGCTTTCAAATTATATTTAACTCCCGATTCCGTAATCACTTTAATGTTTTCAGCCATCTCTTCTCTGCTAGCTTGAGGATTTTCTTGCAAATACAAAAGCATATCTTTCTGTTTCTGGGTAGTTTTCTGGGTAGCTTTCTAGACAGTTTCCTGGATAGTTCCTTGGGTAGTTTTATCAGATGTTTTAAGCGAAAATTTAAGATCACGATAAAAAGTAACTCTAAAGAATTTTTCACTTTTAAAAACCGGCACCTTCAAGCCAGCATTTTTCATAAGACTCCGCATTTTCCGAATACCAGAACCAATGCGTTCAACTTTACCCATACGATGAAACAAATCAGCAACAATCAAATTTCTTTTTTTTAAAAACACTCTTAATTGAAGATACAGAAAAACATAACTTCTTTACAAAAAGAAAGCTGAGAAAGATTGCTTTAATAATTGACAAGAAACAGCAAATAATTGCTTTTCAGCACTTGAAACAAAGACTTGCTCAAATGTGAACCCTAAA
>JAVCCJ010000045.1 GCA_030765585.1 Candidatus Zapsychrus exili
ACTCTTAATAATTATTAATTCTGTCTTCAAACTCTTGTAAGTATTCCATTATTTCTTCAAAAGAAGGTGCTATTGAGAAAATCATTTGTTGCATAAGGCGATAATCATGTTTTAGTGCATTAAGCCTAAACTTAAGGGGGACTAATTTTAATGTTCCTGGAACAGCAGTATTATAACTAGCCCAAGAACATTTAAAAAAAAGGCTGTTATGCTCTCGCACAGTATCAAGCAAATAAATATTAGATAATGCTTTGTCACCCAATCCAGCCTTTATCATAAGCGCTAAATCATAGTAATGACGAGAAAATCTATCGGGAATAGCTAAATCTTTTGAGCGATGATACTGCGCATGCAAAATAGTTGCTTTTTCCCAAAATGTTCTTTCTATTTCTAAAGTTTTAATAGTACAAGACGGCCTGGAGAAATGCTCAGGAAATTCTTCTGCAGAATAAGGTTTAATTATATATTCTGAGGCTGGCCAATGATCTGACCTTGCGCCTAATTCTAGCCATATTGTAGGCTTCACATAATCTTGCGAGGGCTGCTTCATTTCTCGTGGATATACAAATAAAATTGTCTGTGGGTCTTTTTCATCAACGCTTAATTCCCAGAATACATCTTCCCCTAAAACTTTCATGAAAGATTCCTTCAATGCAGGCAAAAAAGAATCACTTATAAACGTTATGCATTTTGACTGAATATCATCGAGTCTTTTTCTTATTTGTTTTCCACTTAAATCTGCGGTTACATCTTTGTTTCCAGAAAAGCCTAAATCATCTCGCAATATTGATAAATCAATATCTTCTGAGAAGCGATTGATGACATTAAAAACTTTCGAAAGAGTTGTCCCACCTTTAAAAATTATATTTAAAGGTGGATCTTTTATTGTAAATATCTTTTCAAGAGCCCAACATACCCAGAAATCTTTTTCAATAATGACAAAAGGCATATCCCCTCGCTTTGAAACCGTCTCATTAAATAATTCGTCTCGCTCTCTTTGTGCTAATCTTGCAACGCCATCCATTATTTGTTTTCTCCTATAATCTTGTTCACAACAGAACCTACCCACTCGGGAGCTTGTCGACTGTCTATTCTAAGATGCTTTTTATCTTTATCTGTTAATATTTTATTTAATCTATAAATCACATCGCTATCAACTGACTGTTTGCCTAAATAACGTATAGCTTGTAAAATCAATTCAGACTTTTTTCCGCATATAGCCATATTCTTAGGAGATGCATGTCTAAAAATTAAAGACTGATTATATATTTTCAATTTACGATCTCTGCCATCAGTAAGAAAAACTATTTTGGCAGGAACCTGAGTTGATAACCCTAATTTATTAACTGCAAGTGCACCTGAAATAAGAATACGAATATTATTCTTTCTAGCAATTGCTTTGGCAACCTCCTCAATAACAGGTGATAACACTCCACCCAATTTATCATTAATTTTAGGATAATCATAAAGACCTGGCTTTAATCGACGAATTATCTCTTTTGCGGCAAGACGTGAAAGAGACTTATCTACAGATGCACGAGTCCCTAAGTCAAGGAAATCCTTGCTTGTGTATGCACGACCCCTCCCCTTGCCTCTGATTCTCTTAATTATAGTATTCTCAATGCTTTGCATAATTTATCTCATTATCTTTTGTCAGAAAAGTATAGGTAGTTTTTCTGACATATTTACCTTTAAAAGAAGTATAATACCATTTTATAATTAATGCAAATGTTTTTTAAAAGATTCTAATTTAATAGAACAGTCTCAAATTATTATAGTTAATTCAATAGATTTATGAAGTAATTAATATACAGTGCACCTAAATTAACAGACAATAAAAAAGCCCTCTGTAAGTCATTATACATAATGACTTACAGAGGGCTTCAAAAACTCCCCGAACGAGAGGGAAATCCAAACTTTTCGATAATTGTTTATGTAGGGATGAATTATAAGAAAAATAGTGATCGACGGATAATTGCTTTCAACCAATAATAAATCTACTCTTACTTTGAAAAATATTTTCTGATATCAAATCCTATTCCGCTTATATTCGGCTGCAAAATAACTCCATCCATTATTTTTCGTCCAACAGTTTTTTTCATTTCTTTATTAATAGAAAAATCTTTCAAGATTTTCTTTTTTTTAATATCTTGAAATATCGTTTGTATCAATTTCACTACATCACTAGATGTCTCACAGCACTTCTTCAAAGGAACTATCACTAGCTTATCATTTAATCCCTCACCATTATTACATTCTAATGATTTAAACAAATGAGGATTTAATGTTGTTATCAAAATAGCTGGCAGCATGTCTTCACCTTCTTCTCCATTTATATGATGCCAAGACAAAATTTGACTATCAACATGAGAGCCTATCCCCTTAATAAAAATCGCATTATTTCTAGATGCGTTATCTGCTATTAAAGAAAAATTATTCTTTATTGTTTCAGATAATGGCTCTGCCCACCCATAATCTAAAAGATATAGAAAATACTCTCTTTCTATATTTTCTGGTATTTGTTCAAGTGAATGTATCATTAACCCCATACAAATCTCCTAACATTGGAAAAGCCCTCAACACTTTTCAGTATGAGGGCTTTAGTCCCCATCATCCGAAAAAATTCGGATACTATGGGTAATTGGCTCCCCGGTCTGGACACAAAAAGAACAAATTCCCGTGTTGTAAGTGAAGTGTTGCCATACCATTACAGATATTGCAAAAAAACAAAAACGCTCGTTCGAGGCTTAAAACCCAATTTCATCCCAAAAGATGTAGTTGTTTCTAAAAAAGCAATGAAACATTATCAACATGTTGAATCATACGAAAACCCAATAGAAAAAGCATTAGAATATAAAAGGATCATTCAAGAAGAAAATCTAAATCAAAATCAACTGGCAAGAAAACTTGGGATCTCCCGGGTAAGAGTAAATCAAATATTGAAACTTTTAAAATTACCAGAAGATCAACAAAAATATATACTGGAATATGGAAAAGAAAAAATGATTACAGAAAGACAATTGCGTAAAGTTTCAACTATTGACAATCGTTAAATGCTACATAAATAATAGGAGGCGTTTTACAAAATATTATTTCGAATCATTATTAAAACTCAGCATCAATCTCTCTATTCCTTTTAATCTGTTTTCTTTAAGTACACTATTAGCAAAATTCTGTGCTTCTTCCAAATTTAAATTCATTATAATGTTCTGAATTCTGGGAATATAATCAGGGTTTAAACTCATAGTTCGAATGCCAATCCCTAATAAAAAGTTTAAATATTTTTCATTATGTACCATATCTCCGCAAATCGACACTTCTTTATTGAATTTCTTCGCGGATTTAACAACTTTATTTAATGCTCTTAATATCGAAGGATGATGCGGCAAATAGAGTTCAGCAACTTTCTCATTAGTCCTGTCTACAGCAAGCATATATTGAATAAAATCATTTGTGCCAATACTAAAAAAATCTGCATGACACGCCAAATCATCTAAGATTTCCAAAACAGAAGGAAGCTCAATCATTAGTCCGATTTGCAATTT
This sequence comes from Candidatus Zapsychrus exili, assembly GCA_030765585.1. Lineage (GTDB taxonomy): Bacteria > Omnitrophota > Gorgyraeia > Zapsychrales > Zapsychraceae > Zapsychrus > Zapsychrus exili. The sequence goes on from JAVCCJ010000045.1 coordinate 3,546, forward strand.
CTCATTACAGGGAATTTTTTCTTTTTTTAAGAATTTGATACAATCCGATACTATTTTTTTGGCTTCAAGGAATTCATCCAATGACGCAATCATAGGAAACATTATTCTTATTTTGGAATTTGCTCCAGCACGTAATATGGCTCTGATTTGCTGTGAAAAAATATCTTTATGTCTCAATGAAAATCGTATTGAACGCATCCCTAGAAATGGATTTGCTTCTTTCGAATGAAGCTGAAAATAAGAAAGCACCTTATCTCCTCCAATATCTAGCGTTCGAAATGTAATTTCCTTACCTAGCATACCCGCCACTAACTTCTTGTAAATAATATATTGCTCTTCTTCACTTGGAAAATCATTCCTGACAATAAAAGGAAATTCTGTGCGATAAAGTCCGATTCCTTCCGCCTTAAAATCATGCGCAGATTTAAGATCACCTAATAAATTTATATTCGCCATTAAAACAACTCTAGATCCATCACAAGTATAAGTCTCAGAAGACACATTCTTTTTTAGTTTTGTACTTTTTAATGTTGTATCTTCTTTATTTTTGAAAGTAGCAATTATTTCTTTTGAAGGACGGACATAAATATTCCCTTGCTCCGCATCCATCAAAATTTTTATTCCCTGCGGCAAAGAAAGAAGCGCTGGTTCATCGGCAATAATAAGAGGTATCTTCAATGATTGAGATAAGATAGAAAGATGCGATGTCACTCCTCCGCTAAGAAGAATTACGCCCTTAACTTTCTGTGAAAATAGCTTCAAAATATCAGATGCAAAAAGTTCTTCAGCTATCACAATCCGTCCTTCGTAATTTAGGACATTCTGATCTTTCCCGATAAGATTCCCTAAAAGCCTTTTTCCAATGTCCCGAACATCCTGACTTCTTTCCTGTAAATATGGATTGGGTATGCTCTCAAATTTCTTAACGTAAGATTCAACGACGCTGATGATTGATTCTATTGGATCAATTCCATTCTTTATTTTCAGGGTTATTAAATCAATAAAGTTTTTGTCTTTAAGCATCAAGATTTGCGCAGTAAAAATCAATGAAGCAACATCTGAAAGCTTCTCCTCAACCTTTTTTTGAATATTATTTAATTGCTTTTCTGTTGCCCTAACTGCTTTAATGAAATCCTCAAGGACATACGCGCCTGAATGCTTTTGGCAATAAGATCTCAAATTTATTTCATCACTAATGACCATCACCTCAGAGAAAGCTAATCCGGAAGATCCGACTTTCCCTTTAACAAATTTCAAATCCTTCTTTTTAGAGACTGCTTTCCTTGATTCATGTGTTTCTTCAAGGGACATAATAAACCGGGTCATTTCAATGGTATTAGCAAGCTGTGATGTAATCGCTTGTAACGCCTTAATATCCTCATCAGAAAAGTAATCCTTTATTGTATTCTGAATTACGATAGCACCAATTCTATTCTTTCCACGTACAATAGGCACAACTAAAAACGACTCGTATCGCTCTTCTCCTAAACCGGGGAAATAACGGAAATTAGAATTCTGACTAGCATTGCGCTCACAGATAGGCCGTAATTCTTTGAGAGCCAAGCCTGTTAACCCCTCATTCAACTTTAATTTTACATTTCCGATGAAATCCTGATTTAATCCTTTTGTAGCTTTTAAAATCAATTCTTGTGTATCATCATAAAACAGATAAACCGAGCAAACATCAGATTTCATGTGATGGGCAATCATCTCAACAATTTTCTGCAAAAATTCCTCAAGACTTGTTGAATCACAAAAAGGCCCGCACAATTCTCCAACATCACAAATCAGTTTTATTTGATCTCTCTTATTTTTCTTCATGGTTTATGAATTCCACTAAAAAAGGGACGGAACTTAATTATTCCGTCCCTTATAGTTTTTCATTATACACAATTTAGCCTATTGCGTCATGACCTTCTTCTCCAGTCCGGATACGGATACATCTTTGCAAATCATTAACAAAAATTTTTCCGTCTCCGATCTCTCCTGTCTTAGCTCCCTTGATTATGGCCTTTATAGTCTGATCAACGAATTTTTCATTAACAGCTATCTCAAGCCTAACTTTCTTCAAGAGATTTACCTCATGGACAACACCTCTGTATGTCTCGTTAAATCCTTTTTGTTGTCCACATCCCAGTACATTGGTAACGGTCATTTTATGAACTTCCGCATCAAAAAGCGCCTTTTTAACATCAGGCAATTTATGCGGTTGTATCATTGCGGTTATCAGTTTCATGATATATTTTCCTCCTTTAGATTATTATTCTGTTGTAAAAATTTGGAATCCTGCATAAGCTTCCATTCCATGTTCTGTGATATCCAGGCCTCTCAATTCTTCTTCCGGTGTTACACGAATGCCTACTGTCGCCTTGATAACTTTAAAAAGAATGAGTCCTGTAAAGAATGCCCAAATAAACGCAGTTCCCACACCTAAAAACTGAGAACCAAGCTGAGCAAATCCTCCACCATATAACAATCCGCCATTGGCCTCCCCAATACCTATAGCCAATTCAGCATTAAACAATCCACATGCAAGCGTACCCCAAGCCCCGCATACACCATGGACAGATACCGCACCCACAGGATCATCAACTTTAAGAACCTTGTCTATAAAAAGAACACTTAAAACAACCAAGATGCCCCCAACAAGGCCTATCAAAATTGAACCAATAGGTGTAACGGTATAGCAACCTGCTGTAATAGATACTAACCCAGCAAGTGCCCCATTGAGAGTCATTGATACATCCGGTTTCTTAAACAATATCCAAGATATAATCATGGCTGAAACAGCTCCAGCAGCGGCTGCAAGATTTGTTGTCACAGCAACACGACCTATTTCTCCATTACCAACAGTCGTAGATCCTGGATTAAATCCAAACCATCCAAACCATAATATGAACACCCCTAACGCTGCTAAATTAATATTGTGTCCTGGAATTGCCTTTGACTCTCCATTTTTATCATATTTGCCTAATCTAGGACCCAAAACAATAGCACCAGCTAATGCCAACCATCCACCTATAGAATGAACAACTGTGGAACCTGCAAAATCAACAAATGGTGTATTTAAATTTTCTAACCATCCGCCTCCATCCAATAGGCCTCCCCACGCCCAAGATCCGAAAATGGGATAAATAAATGCACAGATAAAAACACTATAAAAGATGTATGCTTTAAACTTAGTTCTACCTGCCATAGCTCCTGAAACGATCGTTGCTGCAGTTCCGGCAAATACAGTCTGAAAAAGCAAAAACGTGTAATTCCAGTGTGCCCCATCACTTCCTATACCACTGAGCATAAAGTTCGATGTTCCAAAAAAACCATTAGAAACTCCAAACATCAAACCAAAGCCAATGAAGAAAAAGGCAAGTGTTCCTATGGAAAAATCCATAAGGTTTTTCATAATGATATTGATTGCATTCTTTGCACGTGTAAAACCGGTTTCAACCATTGCAAAACCTGCTTGCATAAAAAATACCAGAAAAGCAGCCAAACACGTCCAAACAATGTTAAGGTTCTCGTTTAATCCCTCTATCGCTTTTGCATTTGTAGCAACATCCTCAGCATGCGCCGGAACTGCAGACAAAACTGCGAACACCGCCAACAGCGGGATCGTTACGCCCAAGATTATTTTTAATTTACGTAACATTTCTAGACCCTCCTTTCTTAATTAAAAGTTAAAAGCTAAAGATACACCCGCAAAAAACTGTTCTTTTTGATCATTGCCACCGCCTGATTCTAGATCACCATGTGGTATACTATAACCAATATTGGGTGCTATCGTAATTTTCTCTGTTAAAGGAACACTTAATCCTGCAGTAGATAAGACGTACCCGCCTTTTCCATCAATAAATGCATTATCATTATACCCATATTCTAAGCCAAGATCTAATGTAATGCCGTAATCTTCTGATAGATCAAAACTATGGCCGATACCTGCCATAAAATAATTTCCATCAGCCCCGCCTTGCGCTTCATCTTCATAATCGTTGTAATACGTAATATATGGAGACAGGAAGGTATCCAACGTTACTCCAAAATAATACTCTTTAGAATACAGGTCTGATTCGGAAAACCCATACCATGTGTGTCCAACTGACAGCCCGACTTTCTCAAATGATTCTCCAAGAAATCCGAGGTCAAAACCATAGCCAATCCAACCATCTACTTCATCTGAGGACAGAGCGTCTTTATTTTGCAAATCCCAACTGCCCCAAAATCCTCCTTCAAAACCATTTGAGGAAAGGTTAACTCCTGGTTGCAAAACAGGATCATCGTCAAGGAGAAACCCTCTCCAAACATATTTATCATAAAAATCGAGGGATGCAGATACCTCTATTTCGATTCCTTTGTCTTTGAGATAATCTCCTAAAATTGTTTCGGCTTTTACTTGGTGCGTTGTATTAAATGTTCCTAAAAAAACAATTGCTGAAATAACTATTTTTGATAATATTTTATTCATTTTTTTTCCCTTTCATTTTTTTGATTTTCAAAATTTTTTTTCTATTAAGACATCATCGTCTTTTGCGAACGTCCAGCGTTCTTTTTTTTCATACACTTTCAGTAGAAAATAAAAAATCCCCTTAGTTAAACGTCACCGTCTATAAGAGGACTTCCTTGTCTTGTTTTAGATTATCTTCAATGATACCTAAAACATTGATTCCAGATTCTGTTATCTAATTTTACTTCTCAATCTAAAAATTCTTCTCCTTTTTAAGATCGATTACTAGAAGAATCGATTCTGCAACTTCTTTCATTGAACGACGGGAATCCATGCTTTTTTTATGAATTAAATTATACGCTGTATTTTCATCTAAATTATTGGAACTCATCAAAACGCTTTTGGCGCGTTCAATCAATTTTCTTGCTTCTAAAGCATCCTTCGCTTTAAGCGCATCATCTAATAATTTTGTATTCTCAATTGCAACAGCCGCTTGATTTGCAACCATTTGTAATATGTCAACTTCTTCCTTGATAAATGAATGTGGTTCTTTTGTGTAAATAGTAATAAGGCCTACTGCTTTATCTTTGACAACCATCGGGACACAAAGCATAGAAGTAAGATTTTCTTTAATAGCCAAATCCCTAAACCTGTAGTTTTTTTCTTTCCTTACGTCATATATCATAACGGGTTTTTTAGTTGTAACTACTTTCCCGCTTAAACTATTATTTACTTTAAGATTAGGTTTTAATGTGTACTCTTCACTTAGACTCTGAGTAGCTTTTATTACTAACTCATTTCCTTTTTTATCTAAAAGCATGATAGAGCATATTCTAGAATTAAGCATTTCAGCTGTAACAACAACAATTAAATTTAGTATTTCATCAAGATAATTCTCAGAAGTTATCGATTGGCTCACCTTAACTAAACTGTCAAACTGCAAAGCCTTCTTTTTTGTTTCTTCATAAAGACGTGCATTTTCAATTGAGCAGCCTATCTGTCTGGAAACAAGTGAAATTAAATTAACCGTTCGTTCACTGTATTCATGTGACTTTTTGTGCTGAACATTGATAACACCTACAGCTTCTCTTTTATTAAGGATTGGGAAAGAAAGAAATGCTTCGTATTTATCTTCCGGCAAAACATCCAATCCTTTAAAACGTTCATCTTTATAGGCTTTATTACTAATAGCAACCGGTTTAATATTCCTAGCGACCCATCCAGTAATGCCTTCCCCAACCTTCAAGCTTATTTTCCCAAGATCCTTCTTATGTGGTGTTTTTGAGGCCATAAGAATTAAATTTCGTTTTTTTTCATCAAACAAGTAAATAAATACAGAATCGCCCTTAGTCATATCACTAACGACTTTCACAACCTCTTTGAGAATCAAATTTAGGTCAAGTTCTGAGTTTGTAATTTCAACGACACTCCTTAAAACCTTGTTTTCTTGGCCCTGACTGACATTAAGTTTATTTATTATTTTTTCTTCCATGAGATTTTCCGATATATTATTTATTTTTATAATTTGCAATAAAAAAGTCCTCTTCTAAACAATCAATGTTTTAAAAGAGGACTTCTGTGCCCTTCTCAATATTTACTAAATTTATCTATTTTAATTCTTCCATAAAAAAACCGACCCCACCATTATTTGGTGACCGTCGGACATCTACGTCCTGCCTTTAAAAAACATCAATGATGTTCAAAAACAGTAATGCTTGATGTTTAAAATATACAATTAATTTTGAACCTTGTCAATACTTATTTTAGTTTTTTGTTATTTTTTTAATTTGACAATTTAAACCAATCCATATTTTAAAGGCGGTTGCAAGAAAAATTCTCACAACCGCACTGTAATAACTCCCCGTGCAAGACAGCTGTAAGAACTTTTTGTATTCCTTTGAACTGCAACGAGATAGAATCATTTCCAAGCGAAAACTTCAGCATCAAAATCACATTAATTCCTATGTAAACCCCATAAAACAAGCAAAGGCATATCAGGAAGTCATGCAGGAAGAAAATCTAAACCAAAATCAATTGGCAAAAAAACTAGGAATATCACGGGTAAGAGTAAATCAAGTATTAAACCTTTTAAAACTACCAGAAGATCAACAAAAATATGTTTTAGAACATGGAAAGAAAGAAATGATCACAGAAAGACAATTACGGAAAGGTTTGTCAATTTAGCTTCTCTGGATGATGTTTTACAACTTTCGCTTGAATCATATAAATTACGTCTTCAGCAATGTTGGTCGCATGATCACAAATTCTCTCTAAATGCCTAGCAATAAGAAGAAGCGGAACCGCTCGAGTAGCGGTTGAAGCATCTTTGCTCATATAATCGTTGATTAGTTCGTCCTGGATTAAATTTCTCAGATTGTCAGCTTCAGAATCAGAAAATATTACTTTTTTCGCCAAGTTTTCATCATTATTAACAAAAGCGTCTATAACATCTTTTACCATTTTTCTAGCAACATCAGTTAATTTAGGAATATCAATTAGAGGTTTCAATATTGGTTGATCTGAGAGCTCAAGAACTCGCTGAGCAATATTTACAGCCAAATCTGCTATTCGTTCCAATTCAGCATTAATTTTCATGCCAGTTGTAATGGATCTTAAATCTCGAGCTATTGGCTGTTTCAGGGCTAACAGATCAATAGCAGTCTCTTCTATTACCAATTCTAGCTCATCTATCTTCTGATCTTCGCTAACAACAGCTTTTGCTAATTCTAAATCTCTATTCTTTAAAGCCTCTATTGATTTGTAAATTGCTTCTTCAGCAAGAGTTGCCATTTTTAAAATATTTGTATTAAGATTTTTTAGTTCATAATCAAAATGTCTTTTCATTTCGTCTCCTTTTAGGATTATCCAAATCTACCTGTAATATAATCTTCAGTAATTTTCTTTCTGGGTTTAGTGAAAATCTTGTTTGTAACATCATATTCTATTAACTCACCCATCATAAAAAAAGCTGTGTAATCGGATATCCGGGCAGCTTGCTGCATATTATGGGTAACAATAATAATGGTGTATTTTTTCTTTAATTCATGGATTAACTCTTCGACCTTAGCTGTAGCGACTGGATCTAATGCTGAAGCCGGTTCATCCAATAATAATACTTCCGGCTCAACAGCCAATGCTCGAGCAATACACAATCTTTGCTGCTGTCCTCCTGACAGAGAAAATGCACTTGTATGAAGCCGGTCTTTTATTTCTGCCCAAAGGGCTGCATCACGTAAACTTTTTTCCACTTTATTAACAATAAAGTTCTTATCTTTAATCCCATTTATTTTTAATCCATAGGCGACATTCTCAAAAATTGATTTTGGGAACGGATTTGATTTCTGAAAAACCATCCCAACATTTCTCCTAAGATCCACAACGTCTAAATTCTTTTCAAAAATATTATTTCCTTCAATGCAAATTTCACCCT
>JAVCCJ010000113.1 GCA_030765585.1 Candidatus Zapsychrus exili
AAATAGACAATCTGATCAATAAAGCCAATATAAACAATGATAAAAAGGTAGAAAAACTCAAACAAGAACGCATCAGGCTTGAGACTGCCCTCTCTCAAGTGAAAGCAAAAATAAACAAGCTTATTGATGCTATTGAATCAGGACAAAATTTTAAGTCTTTGCAGGAAAGAATGCAAAAGCTGGAAACTGAAAGAGAAAACTTTGAAGTTAAGATATCTGAAGCAGATTTTGAAATACAAAAAATTGAGCAGGAAATTCTCAGCGCAGAAACTATTCGAAAAAACTTCAAACAACTGAATGACATCATTGACAAAGCAAAACCACAACAACTTAAAGATATCCTCGCAAATATAATCGAAATAGCTGAATACCACGAATCACAAAGTGATGATGCGGAAGGACATATAAAGATAAGCTATTTTGAACAACCCAACATTAGGTTCCCCAAAAATACAAAAAGCGAACAACTCAATAAAGAATTGTTCGCTCAGTGTATGAATTGGCTCCCTGATAAGCGTCTAAGATCTTTATATATAAATTATGAAGATCACTCTGAGATAGCCTAGGCACTGCAGGAGTATTTTGCATTATTTCTCTGATCATTTCATAAAGCACTACATTGTTATCGTCAAGAAGCTCTTTGATAGCTTGCTCCAAAGTCATATTTAAATCATGCTTATAATTTGTAAATAAATTCAATGCTTCATTAATAAAAACGTCAATCTTTTTTTTAGTTTGCATATACTCTTTAGACCCTGCTACCATCGCATTATCTATAGGAGTGTTCTCAACAGAAATGCGTGTCGGTGATTTTCCATTGACAGGAGGCTGTCTTGACACCTCTTTTATATCTACAATAACATTTTTGACAACAGTTATCCCTGCCCTACTTGTGAAAAAATATCCGGAGATCTTTACCAGCTTATCCGCATTATTAACTATATTTATACGCCCTTTAGGAGTGATATCAGACAAATCGACTGGATTGCCTTCAAAAGTAATTTCATTAAGCTCAAAAGTATTCAACCCTTTAAGTGCTTCGATAATTTTTGTTTTATCAAGTTCTGTTCCTTTGAAATCTTCAAACTTTACCTTCTTCTCTAAAGTAGAAGGTGTCGCTAGCATAGCTTTATCTTTAGCGTATTTATTACGTGCAATACGATTGTAAAGCTCGTCATCATCACTGGTAATAATAAAATTAATAGCTTTCTCCCCTTCATTCTCATAAAGAATTTTATGTAGAGAAAATTTCTTGCTATAGCCCTGCAAGGCTTTAACTACTTCTGTAATGTTAATTTCTCCCCAATTACCCTCTGTTGTTTTAGCTGTATATACGCGAACAAGGGCAATACTTTTATCTTGCATAGCTTGTTTTAATACCTCTAAGGCTTCATTGTAATCTTTATGATTATACTGCTTATAATAAGAGACAGCAGGATCATTCTCAATGTCTTGCACAAAATCAAAACGATTTACTATTTTATTTGCTATTTTTTCTAAAACAAGCAAATGATCAGCTGCTTTTTGTCTTATCGCACGTTTGCGCGCCAAGCTTTCATCCGCTTCTTGATCTCCTGTATCATATAATACGAAAACTTTTACTTTACGATTACTTACGCCCTTAAAAGTAAAACTATGCACAGCACAGTCTGTACTAAGATCTAAGCCGAAAACATCATTAGCTGCGATTATTTCTTTATTCTTTGTCTGAATTACAAATGAATCCACACCACTATTATCTTTAATATAATTAACAACCTGCTCTCTTCTTCCTCTTAATCCGCCCCCCCTATAATCATATTTACTAGCGCGTAATTTAGTTTTTAAGCCTACATTCATCCTAGGGCCAATATTATTTTGATCAATTTGCTCTCTAATCTTAGATATAATTTTTTTATTTTCTTCAGACTTTACATCAGTTTTATTCCAATTTTTGCTACCGTCACTATAACTACGGTTATAGTCATAATAATCATCATCATATGCTCTACTTCCCGAACGTGAAGTTTTCGAACTAAACTCAATTTTATGTGGAAATGCATTTGTTTCGCCGACCTCCCAGCTGCTTTTTCCTTTTTTAGAAAGAATAACATACGAGTCATACTCCAGACCTTCTCCGTATACATAAAACTTTAATTCCTCAACAAGACGTCTAGAGGTAAGTCCGCGTTTTGAATAATTAAGAGATACCTCCTCGCCATTAGAATCAAGGCCTACAAATTTATCTACAGTTAAATGCCCAGAAACCGCATTCTCAAAAGCTCTAATAACTACATCAAACCCAGCCATCTGATCTACAACTGACATATTAAATGTTATACTAGGTACCCCTTCTTTAAACTCATCATCATTTTGTTGCACATCTTGTCCCAATTCTTCGCTTCCTTCAATTGTTGCTTTTTTCTCTTTCTTGCTTGGCATACCTAAAATTGTTTTAATTCTTTTAAGAAGTCCAAACCCTGCTATTTTTTTCTTACCAGAATCGCTTAGCATTGCAGAATCGCTTACAACCTCTGCGTTCTTCATAAAAGCACCAAAACCACCAGAGAAATATTTCTTAGGTATGATTTCCTGACTGCTTGGATCATATTCTTCTTTTATATAATTGTACGCACCTTGTTTATAAGTCTTAAGGTATTTATTATAGATATCAAGCTTCGTATTTTTATCAACATCATCAACTCCAACTACTTTTCTTTTATCAGCGTAAAGTTGACCCACGAGACTATTTTGAAGATTTTTCTTAAACCAATCAGCTAGAATAAGAGAATTGTATATTTGACGAAGTGGCGCAAAATGCGTGCCGCTATTTACTTCTTTTTCTAGCTCAGGGATGACTATTGATTTGATAATATTTGTTGCGTCATTGCGAGGAGTCGAAGACGAAGAAGCAATCTCATCTTTTTCTGAGATTGCCGCGCTCTGCTTTGCAGAGCTCGCAATGACATCCTCTAGATATTCTTCCTCTAGCATCACCTTTAAACTTGATTCAGCAACAAACGCAGCACCTTCATTAACATAAACAACAACCTTATTGGGCACTATCCAAACTCTATTTAAAGTATCTGTCGGTATTTCACTTATTCCAAATTCCGCTTTTGTTCTTTTATATATCTTGTCCCAGAATTTCTTGCCTGTCTCAGACTCTGGATAAATTAAAGACGACATGAGCTTCTTTAACAGATAATCTTGTGCTAAAAGATCGCGACCCATTTGTGTAACACTTAAATCATCTGGAATGATTCTGTTTTGTTCACCAGGCGCAAGGTTGACCCACAAATCCTTTTCAGGAATAGTTAATGATGCCAAGAAATATCTAATAAGCTTATCCGCCTCTTCTTTAAAAGTTTCTCCTTTTATATTGCTATCGCCTTCATTAACTAGAAAATCAAATTCTAAAGGATTCTCTGGATGAAGAACAAGACCTTGTATCATAGGTGGCGTAAATGCAGGGCTTAAAGAAAGCATTACAGGCGGCAATGCAGGGGCAAATACATTCTGCGCAAAAGCCGGCGATGGCAAAATTGTGCCAAAAGAAAATACTAACAAGATTATAAAAGAAAATACTTTTTGGAATCTTTTAAATGATGACATTAGACTTGCTCCTTTTAAATAGATAAATATGCTTATTAAGCATAAAAATGAATTAATTTTTTAAGATTTTTCTTATTACCGTGGCTGGATTAATGCGACTCGGATTTTAATCGCATTAAAAATAATTTCTAACTTAAATATATATTCTATAATAAATTTTATTAATATTTATATAAGTATAATATATATTTAGAAAGAAAACAAGTCTATTTGGGTAGGAAATGAGGAAAATATACCTTATAGAGAAATGTGTCTACAACTAATGCTCTGATTACGTACTCTTGTATAATTTGCCCTGTTTTGTGCGGTCAACTGACTCTAGCTTGCCCTGTTTTTGCAGTTGATTTATCAATAGCGATATCCAACTGCGACTCTCTCCGATAAACTCAGCCGTCTCGCTTGTTGTGTGTGGTGCGGTAAGGAAGCTTATAATACGCTGGCGAGTTGTCTCTTTACTAGCAGAAGGTCTATTCTGCACCTGAACTATTAATTCAAGTCTATTTTCAGCTAATTTAAACCTATCTTCTATCAATCTTAGCCTATTTTCTAGTTCTTTTACTCTTTTTTTACTCGGAAATAACCAGTTTAAAAGCGACACTTTATTCTCCTTTTATTCTCATTCTAATAGCACATTTGTTAGCTAACTTAACAAACAGTTAACAAGTATAATATTACTAGGAAATACTCCAAAAAGCAACAAAAATTAACTCTTAGGCAATTCAGTTCGCGCGGACCGAATTCAAATTAACAATATTGGGGATAGACCCCCGTCTGTCCAAAATTCTCAAAGAAAATTTTATAATAATACTCCCCTGCTAATTTGTTTAATGCATAAGGAGAAACTAGCTTAGGTAGATGCTCTTCTTTTTGTGGAAATTGGTCTGTGTCAGCATAAATTGCAGAAGATGAAGCAAGAACAAAACGTTTAACCTTTTACTTAGCTGCTGCGGTAAGCATAAAAAGTGTTCCGTTGATATTTGCCTCATTGAAAAGCTCAGGCTCTTTCATTGAACCAAGAGCAGAACATAAAGCAGCTTGATGAGTGACATAATCAATTGACTGACAGGCCTTATCGGCAAGTACCTTTATCCCTTATATCGCCACGAATTAGCTCAAACTTATCTGCGCTTAAGCCCTCTGCAAATTTAAGATTTTCTTCTGCCCCTGATGAGAAATCATCAAGCGCTCGCACAAAATTACCTTCAGATATCAAGTACTCTGCAATATTTGAACCAATAAAACCAACGCCCCCCAGTAACTAAAAATCTTACTACTACTCTACCTTCCCTTCCTCTATTCCATTTCCGCTTGAACGAGCATAGTCATCTTGAATTCTGTCAATATCATCTTCTAAGAGAATATCTCCACAAGCAACTTCAATAAAAACAAGTTTATCACGGCCTGTATTTGCAATTCTATGAACTGCACCAACCGGAACATCCACAACAGTACCTGCTTGAACTTTTATTTCTTTATCATCAAGCGTAACCAAACCGATTCCTGAAATTACATTCCATTTCTCAGAACGACACTTATGTCTTTGAAGGCTTAGACGAGAGCCGGGATTAACCTCAACGCGTTTAACCCAAACACCTTTTTCTTCAAAAAATTTAAAATAAAAACCCCAAGGTCTTTGAAAATAATTTATTATTCTTTGCTCTTCCATAATTACAATGCTTTCATAATAGCGGTTAAAATATCTTCTGAAACTTTACTGTCGCCTTCAACACCTATTTGAATACTTATTTTTGACTCAAAAGAAGCAATAGCATCGACATCTATCTTAAGCGATTTTCCGTCGTAATACTTTGCTCTTATTTTTGCCGAACGTATACCGTGAGTTTCTTGATCGATAGCAATACCTAGATCTTTAAGCACTATCATAGAAACATGATAAACATTAAGCACAGAACTTTCTACCTTTTTTTCTAAAACACCTCGACTAAACTCACCTGGAATATACTTAAAGTTCTCATCCCCTGCCGTCTTTGCCTTGTCTTCAAAAAGAAGCGCACAGCCAGACAAAAACACAAAAGATATTAAAGCAATAATTATTAAAGATTTATTGATACACCTTTTCATTGTTCTCCCCTTTAATATAATTTAATTTATTCTAAACAAATATTTTTTTATCTTCTTACAGACACGCAGTTACCATCATAAGTACATTCTCCCCAAATAGTTTGACCGCGCGAATTATACGTTCTGCATCTTTCCCCGGGCGTTGGATTATGAACACAATAAGACAATGTTGTTCCAGAATTAATGCAATCGCCAGCAGTACACTCATTCCCATCATTACATTCACCATCTTTATGACATGTAATTGTACCTGCTGAACAATCTTCCGGACAAAGCTCAGAATTTTCTTCAGCATCGCATATTCCATTTCCGCAAAGTTCTATTGAGCCTTCATCACCTTCGCCGCCGCAGGTTGATAAGAACAAGCAAGCATTAGTACAAACCTTAATATTTCCTTTTGGTGGCTTTGCTGGACAAACGTCTGAATTACTTCCTCCATTATCACACGCTTCAAAAGGCGTATCTACATTTCCGTCTCCGCAATAAGGGCCAATAACCTCTATTATAGTACAAGACTGCGAACAATATTCACAAGTCTCATCATAAGCGGCCTCACAAGCAACTCCATTGCTACTACCATTATCACACTCTTCAGGAACTTCACCTAGCCCATCACCACAAGAAACAGTTGCGCTTCCTGCACAATCTAAAGAACAGCCGTCAGATGTAGGACAATTCTTAACGCTATAATCTGAACATAACATTGAATAGCCAGAAACAGGTCTGCAATCGCACCCACAAGGCCCATTGCAACCATATGAATCTTCATCTGGAACAGTAAATGGAGGATTACAATTTGGACATGAGCCTTCGTCGACATATCCAACACACTCGTATTCGCATATAGGTTCACAAGAATTACCGTCCCATAAAAGCCCTTCTATACAAGCTGTTGCGGATACAACATTGCTCCATTCACTACTGTTAAATTCACCTGGACTAGTCTCTTCTTCTGCTCGCACTCTATAATAATATGTAGTCTGAAAATCAATATTCTCGTCACGCACCGTTAGATTCGTAGTTGGAGTAGACATACCAGCTGGGCTAAAAGTAGGGGATTCAGATCTATCAAGAAAATATCTATTTATAATTGTCGGAGATGGATTTGGAACTTGCCAAGCAAGATCTACCCACCTTCCATCTCCTGCTTCAGCTGATAAATTTTTAGGTATACCTGGCACCTCTCCACAATCTTCAAAACAATTAGTTTCATTCTCTTCTCCGTCACAAATTCCGTTTCCGCAATAAACTTCTCCTCCTCCTGTGCAAGGTGGCTCTGGTTGCATCCACTCACATCCTTCTGTAGAAAATAAATCACATTCACTTTCTCTATCAAAATCTGAACAATTCCAATCACCATCGTTAGGAGCCTGTTGAGAAGATAATTGGCACCACTCACCACCCCCAATAGGGCCTGTCCACCGACATCCGCTTATGCGACCACATTGATCTTCATCTAGTCCACCACAACCACCACTACCACCAGTACAAATATTCGGACAACCACAATCAGCAGCGCAATTTATATTATCTTCAACAGCATCACAAGTTCCGTCTCCACAACAAGTGACCTCATTTAAAGCAGCCTGAATTTCATCAATATGCAATTCTCTTATAAAAGTAATGTTAGGATCGACAAAAGCTTTAGTAATATTCAAAGGAGATAGAGCATAAACCTCTTTGATAGCGCCCCTTAGCTCATCAATATGAGCTGCTTTGATGGGGGTTAAATTAGAGTACAGATTTTCGTTAGTCCAAGATTGATTTGGCAGACCACACTCATTACGCTTATTATTTATATTCGTTCTTAAACCATCAACTACTGCTACACTAAAATTTGTTGGAACGGCAGAAGCAATACTTGGAGCAATCGTAAGTACAATAGCCACAAAAGCTATAGTACAAAGTATTTTAAAATATGATTTTCTCATTTTAACACCCTCTTATTTACTTATGTTCACACAGCTACCATCATAAGTACATTCTCCCCAAATAGTTTGGCCGCGCGGATTATACGTCCTGCATCTTTCCCCAGGCGTTGGATTAAGAACGCAATAAGACTCTTCTGTCCCAGGATTAATACATTCACCAACGGTGCATTCATTCTCATCATTACATTCGCCATCTTTGTTACATGCAACTTGAGGACCGACGCAATCTTCTGGACAAAGCTCTACATTTTCTTCAGGGTCGCATATTCCGTTTCCACAAAGTTCTGATGAGTTTCCACCGTTACCACTGTTACCACTACCTTCACAACCACCATATACCAATACACAACTATCAGAACAATATGGGGTTGGTGTTTCTGGCGAACAATATGTTACATTGCCTTCTCCATCATCACATTCTTCGGTAGCTGGATCGTGATCTCCGTCTCCGCAATAGCCATCCTCTCCTAAGTGCTGACAAGTGCCTGCTCCGTCACAAGTTCCAGTTCCATAGTCACATGACGTACCTGCCGCAAGATTATCATTAACACATACTTTCATTTCTTGACCTTGTGGCTTTACGCACTCATCATTAGTACAATCATTTGAGTCATCACAATCATCATCTATATTACACTCCATTACTTCACAAGAGTTGCCATCCCATAAATATCCTTCTTCGCAAGCTGTTGCTGAGACAGTATCGCTCCAGTCGCCTAAACTCTCCCAAACACCAGGTTCAAACTCATATTGCACTTTTACTCTATAATAATATGTGGTCCCCAAATCTATATCTGTATCAATCGCGCCCTGCACAAGTCCACCAGTAAATTCAATTGGAGTATCAACTGGATTCTTAAAAGGATTTAATTGTATTGATCTGCTAAGAAGTTGTCTAGCTGAGTTCACAATCGGGTACGATTGTTCCCAAGTTAAATCTATCCACCATCCATCGCCTGCTAAAGCTGTAAGATTTTGAGGTATTTCTGTTGGCGCTCCACAATCTTGGACACAATTCATCACGGTTTCGGCAGAATCACAATTGCCGTCTCCACAACAAGGAGCATCATTTAAAGCAGACCAAACTTCATCAATATGTGATTCCCTTAATATAGAAACTTCAGGATAGTTAAAATCATAAGTACCATTGTTTGGAGCTAATGCGTAAATTTCTTTAACGGCATCCCTTAACTCATAAATATGATCCGCTTTAACAGGAGTTTCGCCAGGAATCAATTCTTCATCTGACCAAGAATAATTCTCCTCTATACCACAAGCCTCACGCTTTTCATTTATACTAGATCTTATAGAATTAATTACCTCTACCCTAAAATTTGATGAGTTGGCAGAAGCAAAATTTGAGCTAACGACAAGTGCAATAAGCGAAAAAACTACAATACAAAATATTTTAAAAAATAATTTTCTCATTGTAAGCATCCTTTTGTTAATTTATAATTTGCTAATTTCTTTAAATATACAGCAATACAATATTGTGTTTTTCTATATTTTAGTCTCTGCCATTTCCGATACATTTATCTACCACTATTTCCACCACATTTATCTACCAACTTACAACTTGTAGAACAATATGGGGTTCGTGTTGCATAAGTGCAAACCGATACATTGCGAAACCCATCATCACATTTTTCACCAAAAGACCTATCTATGTTTTCATCCCCGCAAAAAGGACCTGTAACTGTTATTGGTTCACAAGAACTTGAACAATAGTCGCAAAATTTGTTATATCCTGTTGTGCAATCATCTTCATCATTACAATCTTAATCTTTATCACAATCTATAACTTCGGGATCTTACTTCTTAAATGTCTACCAGACCCACCACCGCCACCAGATCTATGTATTACTTCAGAACAATCTCCTGCACAATAATCACAAGGTTTAGGGGAACATTGAACTCCATTAAGCGCTCCGTCGTCACAAACCTCAAAACAAGGAGGCCCATCATCTAAATTACCATCTCCGCAATAAGGTGCTACAATCGTTTTTTCCGTACAATCAGAATCGCAATACGTACACTCTCCTCCACAAGGCATAGGACAAGCTTGCCCATTAGCTTCCCCGTCATCGCACTCCTCTTTACCTTCAGTAAATATACCATCACCACAATAAAGTTCCTCTACTGTTACTTCTTGGCAATCACTATCACAATATGTACAATCTGATAGCCACCCAGGAGTACATTCTTCTCCATTATCTAACCCTTCATCGCATTCTTCATCAGGAGGCTCTGTTAATCCATCTCCGCAAGAAAGAGAGCAATCGTCAGAACAACTATTTCCATCTTCTTCAGGCAGGCCATAACAATCCCCATCTCCGCACCATTCTGTAAATGCCGCTGTATTGCACGATAATGAACAAAACGTGCATTCTTCCCCGTAAGATGCTGGAGTACAAGAAGGACTATTTTGATCTCCGAGATCGCACTCTTCACCCGTATCAATGTTTCCATCTCCGCAATAGCCTCCCTCTGTAATTACACAAGTTCCCGCCCCATCACAGGTTCCGGTTCCTAAATTACACGGCGTGCCTGCATCTTCATCCCAATAAAAACATTGTTTATTTGGTTCAGCTGGTGGTGGTGGTTTTAAGCACAAATTTTGAGTACAATCATTTGAATCATCACAATCCGAAGGCACAAGACACTCTCCAATAAGTTCACAAGAATTACTAGTACTACTCCATAAAAGCCCTTCTTCGCAAGCTGTCATTGAGACAACATTACCATACTCACCAGTAATACAACTGACACCTGCTTCACATATTCGCAATGCTACCTTATAATCATATTTAATCTCAAAATCTATGTCTTCATCAAACAAGCCGCCTACAGCAGTAGTATGTATACCAGTACTTTCACCCAAAGCGGCTTGAGCTTCGGTTTGCTTAGTAATAGCATAACCATAATACCACCCAGGCGGAAGAACATCTAATTCTGGCTGATTCCAAGCCAATTCTATCCATCTTCCATTACCTGCTATAGCTGAAAGAGATATTATCGGAAGTTCCTCGCAATCACTCGGACAATTACTACTGTTCTCAACA
Organism: Candidatus Zapsychrus exili; assembly: GCA_030765585.1. Classification (GTDB taxonomy): domain Bacteria; phylum Omnitrophota; class Gorgyraeia; order Zapsychrales; family Zapsychraceae; genus Zapsychrus; species Zapsychrus exili. The sequence continues at coordinate 10,670 of JAVCCJ010000113.1, forward strand.
GCATCGCAGGTGCCGTCTCCGCAACAAATAACATCATCTAATGCTTTTTGAATTTCAGTGATATGTGATTCTTTCATCATAGTCATATTGGTGTCAACATAACCATAAGTGCCATTTAGCGGCGGCAACTCGTAAACTTCCAGAATAGCTTTTCTTAAATCCTCCATATGAGTCGCTCTTACAGGAGTTATGCCAGGAGCTAGTTCAGCGTCATTCCAAATATAAGCATCCAATTTACATTCAATACGCTTATCATTTATATCAGCTCTTAGCTTGTCTATTTTTGATACACTGAAATTAGTTGAAACAGCAAAGGCAGCGCAAGGAAAGACCACTAGCATAATTAAAATTGCTATATATCTATATATCTTTTTATTTTTCATAACTACTTTTTAGCTTGCAACTAACCTTTCTCTTAACCTTATAATGTAACTACTTTAAGAAATCATTTTACAGTTGTGCATCGTCCGCTAAAACATTTCCCCCTCATTCTTCCTATCTTACAAGCGCTTCCATCTGATCTATCTAAATTTCTACAATAAGATTCCGTAGTTCCAGGATAGACGCACATATCTATTGTGCATGGATTTGTATCTGCACATTCAGAATCACGGCTACATTTAATTGTACCTGTACCTCTGCTAGTTGTACTACAATCTTTGGAACAATTACTGCTAGTCTCAATCGGAATATTACAAGTGCCATCCCCACAAGAACCCCCAAAAACTTCTATTTCAATACAACTTGTTGAACAATATGTGCACTCATCTCCATAAGGAGGATGACAATGGATTCCATTATACCTATCGTTATCACACTCTTCAGGAACTTGAACTATTCCATCTCCACAAACGGTAGCAGCACCACAATCATCGGGACAATTATAGCTAAACTCGTGCTCATCAGCATCGCAAATACCATCGCCACAATAAGGACCGACAATCTCTATTCTTGTGCAAGTATCTGAACAATAAGTACAAGTTACACCATAACTAGCATGACAAGGTATTCCATTGCGAGTGCCAGAATCGCATTACTCGCCATGATTTATAACATCATCCCCACAAACTGCCGCACAATCAGCAGAACATGTATTACTAGTTTCATTTCCTGAATTACAAGTTCCATCTCCACAATAAGAACCTGTTACTGTTTCTAGAGAACAGTTGCTACAATATTCACAACTTCCATCATAAGGCGGTACGCACGGAGATTCATTGCCATCGCATTCTTCGCCAGAGTCAATAGTTCCATTTCCACAAGTTTCTTGGCAATCAACAGAACATGTGCTACTATTCTCATCTTCATCATTACAAATACCGTCTCCGCAATAAGGACCAATAACCTCTACTATTTTACAAGCAGACGAACAATATTCGCAAATTTTATCATAAGCAGGTTCACAAGCCGTTCCATTACTACGACCATTATCACATTCTTCATCGTCATCAATAATATTATCATCATTGCAAGGCATGGATACCTCTATTATAGTACAAGTATCCGAACAATAGGTGCAAGTCCCTCCACTAGGATTGCAAGGCTTACCATTATTCCTGCCATTATCACATTCCTCAGGAACTTCAGATAGTCCATCACCACAAGAAGCAGTTGCACTTCCTGCACAATCTAAAGAACAGCCGTCAGATGTAGGGCAATTTTTGACACTATAATCTGAACATAACATTGAATAACCAGAAGCAGGTCTGCAATCGCATCCACAAGGCCCATTGCAACCATATAAATCTTCATATGGAACAGTAAATGGAGAATTACAATTTGGGCATGAGCCTTCGTCGATATATCCAACACACTCGGTTTCGCATATAGATTCGCAAGAATTACCATCCCATAAAAGCCCTTCTATACAAGCTGTGGCGGATACAACATTGCTCCAATCACTAACACTTTGATTACCTGAATCCAAATTTATTTCCAGTCTTACCCTATAATAATATTTGACCCTATAACTTATGTCTGTATCACGCACGAGTGATCTTGTAGTAGAGATAGATGTTATAAGTGGAGAAAAGGTTGAAGAGTTCGATTTCTGAAGAACAAATATATACTTAAGTTCTTCGCTGTAAAATGCTGCTTTCCAAGCCAATTCTATCCATCTTCCGCCTCCTGCTATAGCTGCAAGAGTTTCTGGCACTTGAACTTCTATACAATCAGCGGCGCAATTGCTACTATTTTCAACAACGTCACAAGTGCCGTCTCCACAACAAGTAGCCCCATCTAAAGCAGTCTGAATTTCTTCAATATGCGACTCTTTCATCATAGTCATATTGACATCAGCATAACCATAAGTGCCGTTTAGAGGCGGTAGCTCATAAACTTCCACAATGGCTTCTCTTAAATCTTTCATATGAGTCGCTCTTACGGGAGTTATACCAGGGGCTAGTTCAGCGTCATTCCAAGTATAAGCGTCCAATTTACATTCAACACGCTTATCATTTATATCAGCTCTTAACTTGTCTATTTTTGATACACTAAAATTAGTTGTTTTAGCAAAGGCAAGATTTAGGTTTATTGCAGATAAAATAACTATAACAAATAAAATACGAAATATGTTTAAGAAGGGTTTTTTAACAATATTCATATTAAATACTCCTTATCTTGTGTCACAATTAACAATTTACCTTATACTACAATTATACAACATTTTTATGATATTAACCGCTTTATATTAGGCAGTAAATCCCTTGTTGCGTCTTCTCCGCTCTTTACAATTTCATCCACTCTGTTTAATTCATACCACTCTATACCTATCAAATCAGGGTGTATTAGAACATTTGCCTGCTTTGCACTCTTCTCTGCAATAAAATATTCAGTAGCTTGAAGTGTTTTCACTATAATATCAGATATACTTGGTGCAAATAAATTATCAAAAGGTTTGGCTACTTTGGCTTTAATATATCCTAACGGGGACTCTTTAAAGGATACATTCTTTTTCTCTTCTCTACTATGTTTCAGTATATCAACGCCTTCTGCAACATCTTCTGGAGATTGCAAAACATTTACAGCTATTATTTTTTTAACTCCGCGCTTAACTAAAACATCAACTGGCAAAGGGTTAACAACTCCTCCATCTATAACTAATTTTCCCTGTTTTCTTATAGGTTCTATTACTCCTGGGATAGATATGCTTTCACGAACCGCATCTAAAATAGATCCGCTCTCATAAATAATATCCTCTCTTCTAGTTAAATCATATGCTATTACTTTAAGAGGTATTTTTGCGCTATAAAACGTTTTATCTCCCAAATATTTCTTAAGCCATTTTTTAATAGCCCGCCCACCTATAAAACCTGAAATAGGCATAACAGGATCAAAAAGCTTAAGCATATTTTTCTTATCTTTAAATTCTACTGCTATTTTCTCTATTTCATCAGCACTTTTACCTGTTGACCAAAGAGCAGCTATGAGCGCACCCATGCTACTTCCAACAACAACATCAATAGGTATATCATTTTCCTCTAAAACCTTTAAAACGCCTATATGCGCAATGCCCAAAGCAGCCCCGCCACCTAATACAAGGCCAACTAAAACCTTGCCTATCTCTCTTGATATTCTTGTAACTTCCCTAGAATAATCACTTTTAGGAGAATTTTTTAAACAGGCAATATTCTCTGTATCTATTTTTCCTATTAAGTCAGAATCTCCAATATTGGGAAGCATTTTATAAACATCGTATCCAATAACCTTATTAATTTCCTCAAACGATAAATAGAATTGATTACGAACAGACTTGATTAAAACACGCACCTTCTCTTGCCTAAAATTATTTTTTAGATGTTGCCTTAATTTATTTAAGACAGGCACTATTTGCTCTAAATCTTTTTTTCTGTCGCTCATAATTAAATGTATCAAATCAGATTGTATCAATGTCTCAAGAACAACATCATCCATATCATTTGGAAGATCAACTATGACATAATGATAATCTCCAACTAAAGTACTTATGAGAGAATCTATTTCTCGTCTTAGAAAATCAGGAGACACGTCTTTTTGTTCAAAAGCTATATTTAACATATCCATATCGAGTTCGTCTCTTACAATGCCCTCAGACATCTTTTCATAATCTTCTACTATTTCATTTAACCTAAGTCCGGGCTTCTTCCACTTAGGAGAAATATCGTAGGTTGGCTGAGAATTATCTAAAACAGTGCTTTCCTTTGAATATATACTTACAAAAATAACTTTTTTATTTGTCTCTTTTTTTAAACTTAAGGCAAGGTTAAACGCATAAGATGTACTTCCCGTACCCTTAACAGGACTATATACAGATATTATGTTACTTTCAAAATCTGCACCACGCCCCTTTACCTTTTTTCTTACCTGCTGAGAAAGAGTTAGGCTCAACTCAATTGCTAATTTTGGAAAGGATTTTAAGGCTTCCTTAAAATCATATTTGGGAATTTGTAATATTAGAGAATTGTTTATTGCTTGATAATTTAATGAATGAGTTTCATCGGTCAAAACAGACACAACGCCGAAATACATTCCTCTATGTATAAAATCAATGTCCTCTTTTGCATCAAATTCGTTTAGCGTATAAGACCTTAATCTGCCAGAAATAATACAATAAAAGAAATCTGCAGGATCTCCCTCATTGCAAATTATATCTCCTTTTTTGTATTCAGATATAATGGATTTTAATGCAATCTTAAGTATTTGAAAGAAATTTAAAGAAGAGAAAACTTTTAAATGTTTTATATAGCTAATTTTATTTACTAAAGATATATCGCTCATAATTATGCTTTGTTTTTTAAAAGTACCAATGTCTCTAGATGTCTTGTTTTAGGGAAGAAATCAAAAGGAATAATCTCTTTTATCTCCCACGTTACACTACATAAATCTGCCAAATCTCTTGCTAAAGCATCTGGATTGCAAGATAAATACATCATATAATCCAAATTCTTATGCGACTCTAATGCATCTCTTACGCTCTGGCTTAAACCTGCACGCGGCGGATCAATCATCACAACATTTAAAGCACTGGCGTCAGAGTTCAAAATATTTTCCAATCTATCTTCAACCCGCCCCTCTATAATATTAATATTATTAATATTATGATAATTTATATTATATCTGGCAAGCTTCAAAGAAGAAAGGCTTTCTTCTATTAATATAACTTGCTTTACTTTATCTATTAATCCCAAACCAAACAACCCAACACCGCCATAAAGATCGTAAAAAGTAACGTCTTTCTTAAAAAAATCAAAAGCACCAATAGTTTCAAATAATTTAGGCAATATAGAAAGATTTGCCTGAAAAAAGGTATCAAGAGAATAGAATATCTTTCTATTATTTATTTTAGTCCAAAAATAATCCTCTTCTGCTAAGCGTGTGCTTCTCTTGCCTATCCCACCCCAAAATACACGACCATCATCTGATGTTCTAACGCAAATATTTGCTCTTCTGTATTTAGAATTATCTTTTAACTTTTCTACTATCTCTTTTTTTAATTGCGGAAATTCTTTAACAATTGCCTCATCTGCTATAAAACAATTATCAATAGTCAAAATTCCTCTACCTGTACTAGGAGTAAACCCAACCAACACTCTATCATCTTTTGTTCGAATTAATTTAAGATCGAGTCTATGTCGATAATTATAAGGTTTCGGAGAGGCAACTGCTGGTTTAAAGACGCCTTCTTTTATATTAATTTCTTTCTTTAAAGTTGTCTTTAGCTTTTCTTCTTTTAACGCTAGTTCTTGTTTGTAGTCAATGTCCTGATAAAGACAGCCTCCGCATTCTCCGAATACAGGGCAAAGTGGCTTAACATTCATAAGTGTATTGCCTCATTTAAAAGTAGAGGCGCGGTAACCGCGCCCTTTAGTTGGGCTAGAAAACCTAAGCCCCTATATTAATTTTATATAAATTTCTATTTTAAGATTCTAAAAGAACTTACCATTTTTTCTATATTCTCAATATATTTATCATAATGCGTTTCTAATGAAGTGTAGACTACTTGATAGGCTGACGTCTTTTTTATCGTCCAAGCACACCTATACTTTAAATTAACATCTGGATTCTTACCTATAAATATATATTTATACCCATAAATCCCACCTAAACGTGCTGGTTTAGACTCGACTACATCAATAAACTTCCTAAACATAGCATCCATCTGACCAATAGCTAAATCAGTGTACTCTTTTAAACCCATTGGTTTAAAAGAAATATCTTGAACAACTACACTAATACTTTCCCGAAACAAATCCAAATCATTTTCTAGAGGAGAATAAAAAGTAACTGCCGCCCCAAATACATTCTCTTTATATGACCAAGTCTTAGGATATTTAATAGAAAAGCCCTTTGACTCATTTTTATAAGTCCTAAATGTTTTATCTTTAAATGCAAACCAGGCTGTGGTCGCCATTAGGCTTATGCCAACAATGGCTATAATTGCAAAGAACAATACTTGATTATTTTGTCTTTTCATATATTCATATCCTTTTTCTTAATTGATTAAAACTCTTATAGCATCACCTTCATTTTCGAAAGTATTCTCAGATGAAAAATCCTTAGCAGATTGTTTGTCTAATAAAAACAATAGCTCTCCATCTACCGGAGAAACTCTAGTTGCTGGTAAATCTTGCTTTTCTTCTAAGATCTTCTTTACCATTCTAGCCTTATGAGCTCCCTTAATAAAGAATACTACACAATCTGCATTATTTATGACCGACATCGTTAAACTTACTCTATCTGTTTTTAAATACTCAGGATAAGTTGCAATAACCGCTACTTCTTGATTGTCAATTCCTTCTACTGTAGGAAATAATGACGCAATATGCCCATCGCTGCCAAGCCCAAGAAGAATAAAATTTATCTTAGGCAATTCATTTACAATTGGCAAAACATGCCTTAACTCCTCTTCATACGTTTGAGCTGCTAAAAAAGCATTCTCCTCTTCTGTATTAATTGGATGCACATTCTGTGGCGGAATATTGACAAAATCAAGCAAGTTATCTTTTATAAGCTTTAGATTACTATCTTTACTATTTTTGGATACAAAGCGTTCGTCAGTCAGAAAAATATGTGTATTTTTCCATACAGAAAAATCCTTTATACCAGAAAGCTTACTATAAAACTCAACAACAGTGCTGCCGCCAGTTAAGGCAACAAAAAATTTGCCATATTTTTCTATTGATTGATTTGCTACATCAAAGAATTTTTGTATTAAATGATTGGTGAGGGTATAGGTGTCTTCAAAAACAAGTATTTTTTTATTTATGCCTAAAGACATTTTTAACTTAGTTCTTTTAAGGAAAGTTGTTCTGATTTTTGTTTTATAGCGCTAAAAAGCGATTCAAAGGCTTCTTCAAACGACAAAACGCCAGCGGCAAGAAGATTAGCGCAAATACTATTTATATCAATATCAAAAGCTTTTAAATTCTTTATTACATTTTCTGCATCTTCTTTTAATGTAAACTTATCTCCTCCAACTTCTCCATGATCAAGAAAAGCCATAAAAGTTTTTTCTGGCAAAGTGTTTACAGTAGGCTTTGAAATGAGTTCTGTTACATATTTTATGTCACTATATTCTGCGCTCTTTGTACTTGTAGATGCCCATAACACGCGTTGAATATTAGCTTTTTTATCCAGCAGAGCTTTAAAATCGTTACTATCAAATATTTCTTCAAATTTATTAAAAACAAGCGCACAATTTGATACAGCAGCTTTACCTTGCAAAGATTTCATTCTTGACTTTATATCGTCGTCTGCTTCTGCATTAATCTTTTCATCAAGTATTTTATCTATAGCGGAGTCTGTTCTACTTACAAAAACACTTGCAACCGAATGAACACCACTTAAATCATCTTGAGTTTCTGCTAGTCTAGTTAAGCCCTTTATGTATGCCTTAGCTGTATCGATATAATGCTGTAAAGAAAATATAAGTGTCGCATTTACATTTATTCCACAAGAAATAAGTTCTTCAATGACAGGATAACCTTCTTTTGTTGCAGGGACTTTTATCATTAAATTAGGTCGACCAACTTTTTCAAATAATCTTTTTCCTTCTTTAATCGACTCGTCTACTTTATCAGAAAGTTGCGGGTTTATCTCAAGACTTACATATCCATCTTTTTTATTTGTACTTTCATATATTCCCAAAAAAGCGTCAGCAGCGTCTGCTATGTCTTTTACTGTAAGTTCATCATAAATTTCAAAAGTAGTTTTACCAGCTTCTTTTAATTCTATTATCTTTTTATCATAATCTTCACTCTTACTTATTGCGGCATTAAATATAGAAGGATTTGATGTTATGCCTAGCACACCTCGGACAATCATTTCATTTAGTTTTCCACTCTCAATCATAGAGCGGCTTATAGAATCAAGCCAAGCGCTTTGTCCATATTCTGATAATTTTTGTATAGAAGTTTCTGGCATATATGTCCTTTTAATAAATTCTAAACTCTAAATCCGAAATCCTAAATAAACCACAAGAAACAAAACTCAAACTTTTTGAATATATATTCTATAAATATTATTAACTTTTTATAATTTGAATTTTAAATTTGTTTAGAGTTTCGTGTTTAGTGCTTAAGGTTTTCTAAACCCCTGCTGCTCTTTCTATTACTTTCTTTGCAGCCTCCACGATGTTTACATCTTTTAGATTAAACTTAGAAAGCAACTCTTCAGGGCTTCCGCTTTCTCCAAACGAATCATTTACCCCTATCATCTCAACAGGCACAGGACAATTTTTAACAAGCACTTCTGCAACCGCACTACCCAAACCAGCAGTTATCTGATGTTCTTCTGCTGTTACAATTGAACCTGTCTCTTTTGCACAAGCGATTATCATTTCCTCATCAATTGGCTTAATTGTATGCATATTTACAACCTTTGCTTCTATATCATCTTTAGCAAGTCTTTCGGCGGCTGCCATTGCTTCAGCAACCATAACGCCACAAGCTATTATGGTAACGTCCTTACCTTCTCTTAATACATTAGCTTTTCCAATTATAAATTTATCATCTGCTTTTGTTAGCACAGGAAGTGGTGCGCGTGACGTGCTCATATACATAGGACCAATTTCTCTTGCAAAAGCACGCGTTGCTTTTCTTGCTTCAAAATCATCACAAGGACAAACTACTTTCATATTAGGCAATGCTCTCATTATTGCAAAGTCTTCAAGGCATTGTGCTGATGCGCCATCTTGTCCAACGGTAACTCCACCATGAGAACAAATTACTTTTACATTACAATCATTATAGCAAAGGTCCAGTCTTAGCATGTCATATGCTCTATTAGTTAAGAATGCGGCGAAAGAATTAATGAACACAACAAACCCTTGCATGCTTAAGCCTGCTGCCATTCCAACCATATCTTGTTCAGCAATGCCTACACTAAAAAATCTATCTGGAAATTCTTTTTTAAAATATTCGGCCCTCGTTGCATCTTCAAGGTCAGCTGAGACTACAACTATTTTGTCATTCTCGCGGCCTAACTCAACCAATTCTTTTCCGAAACCATCTCTCGTCGGTATTTTTTCACTCATTATTGTTCTCTTACCTTTCCTATTATTATTCTTCTGGCGCTAATTCTTTTAAAGCTTCTTTTAATTGATCGCCATTAGGTGCTTTGCCGTGCCAACTTTTTTCGCCTTCCATAAAAGATATTCCTTTACCTTTAATAGTGTGTGCAATAATCGCAAAAGGTTTATCTTTAATTGTACCGAACTCATCTAAAGCTATTATAAGCTGCTTTAAATTATGACCTATTACTTCTCTAGTCTCAAAACCAAAGCTTCTAAATTTATCAGCTAAGGGTTCTAATCCTTTTATTTCGCTAACAGGTCCATTTTCCTGAACCTTGTTATAATCTACAATCGCACAAACATTATCTAATTTAAAATGAGCCGCACTCATTGCAGCCTCCCAAACAGAACCTTCTTGTATTTCTCCATCACCCATAATGCAATATGTTTTAAAATCTTTCTTCAAAAGTTTTGCACCCATTGCAATTCCATTAGCGACAGACAATCCGTGTCCTAAAGAACCAGTATTAAACTCAACTCCTGGAACTTTGATATGCACATGACCTTGCAAAATTCTTCCAAACTTTCTAAATCCTTTTAATTCTTCTTTTGGAAAATAACCACAATTAGCAAGAGTAACATACGTTACTGGACTTATGTGGCCTTTTGATACTATAAGCCTATCTCTATCTTCCCATTTAGGGTCGTCAGACTTATGATTCATTTTATAGTCGTAAAGGGCTATAAATATCTCAACGGCTGAAAGAGACCCACCAGGATGACCTGAACCAGCTTCTGTTATTGTTTCTAATATTTCTCTTCTATACTGAACTGCTTTTTTCTTCAATGCATCGATATCAATTTCTTCTACTGGCACTTAGGTCTCCTATTTATTTTTATTGTGTATTGGTGGGCCATGCAGGGATCAAACCTGCTACCCATCCCGACCAACACATTGTGTTGTGCATCAGGATTTCTATAAAAAAGTATTGGTGGGCCATGCAGGGATCGAACCTGCTACCCATTGATTAAGAGTCAATTGCTCTACCAAGTGAGCTAATGGCCCAGAAATTTATATTCTGGTTGTAAATATAAGTGCTCGCCAAAATACTCGGCGAGTTCGCCAATCTTTGTGGCGAAAGCTAATAGCCCAATATTCACAAAAATTTTACGCAGAATGCGTGCGAACGCACTAAATTATATAATCTATATAGATATTATTAATAATATGAAAGTTTTATTCTAATTATTATAAATTCCGGTTGGATTTATACGATAATTCAGATATCTTTTTCGCTTTGCATAAATTCATACAACAACTTATGTTCGCTCGTCTTAAAGCTCACTCTATAAGTTACGTATTTATTTATATCAAACTTTATAGACCATGTAAAGAGGATTTACAAAAAATATATATCTTCTTTTATGACAGCTCTAGACAATTGAAGGGCAACTTCTTGTTCTTCTTCTTTTTCTTCTATATCTAGACCTAAGAGAGGTAGAACGCTATTTATTGGAATTATATTAATAATTACTGGCAAAAATCCCTTAATATCAACACCTTTAATAGAGTCAAACGCATTAGCATCAAAAATAATTTCACCTTCGCTTCCCCTAGCATCAAGTTCAATACTATTCATATTAATACCACCAACGCTAGACACCATAGCTTTGTCATTTATATGATACGACTCAACCAATTTTAACAATATCTCTGGTAAGCTATCCTTTACCTTTAATAGCTGACTTAATATTTCAATATCAGCTATTTGTTCATATCTATCAACTGCTACTGAACTATTTTCTTTCACCAAAACTCCAAGAATGTCTTTTATCTCATTCATCATTTCTGTTCGCGTAAATTTCTCAACAAAATCATCTTCTGTGATATTTAAATTTATACCCTTTAAAAACTCGGCCGCACTCATAGGAGTTATTCCTTTTGAAATGATGCCTCTTGTTCCATCAACAGAAACAATAGAATTACTATCAATAGCTTCATTCTTTAATAAAATCGCACCGCCTTCTATAAACTGCATATTATTTCTTACACTAATTACTGCTACAATTCCGCTTTCTTTTAAAATATCAACAGCATGAGATGTCCTTGCGCCTTTCTGCATAATAATAGCACCGATCATTTGCTTTCCATCTTCTGTTTTTGTCTGTTCAATAAAAGAAATGGTTTCATCCGCGCCCAAACTATCTGTCACCAAAACCAGACCGTCTACTAACTCATCTTCTTTAGATTTCTTGTATTCTTCAATAATCTTATTTCTTATATCCTCATTAAATTCATGTCCTTTTATTGCTATTACTCTGCCTCTATATCCGCCCTCTGAAGCACCAATTGCTTCTCCTTGTTTTATAATAGAATTACCATTGTTAGGCACCACAGGAAAAGTCTTGAGTTTTGCTTCACTTGAAGCATCTCTTGCTTGAAGAATAAAAAATGTATCAGCAGTTACAGTTAACTCTACTTCTGTATCTGTAGCTAAATAATCATCTAGTTCTTGCATCTGGTCTACAAATTTATCTCTCCATTCTTTTGATTCTATTATTTTCTTAAAATCTGTTATGGCAGCAGCATTTCCAATAGCAATATCATCTCCCTGAGAAGATGCTTTATAATCTCCCGTCATATTCCACTCAAATAAATTGCCTCTTCTTGTTTGTAGAACAGCTGCTCCAGCTCCATCTCTAGTATTTCCAAAAACCATTGGCTGTATAATAATGGCAGATCTCTTCCATCGCTCTGATAAATTAATTGATTTTAAATAGCCTACTGCCTTTTCTTGTCCTTTATGTACAGCCTTAACAACAAGTTCTATCTGCTCGTCCAAATCCTCAGGAATACTATTTTTACCCGCTTTGTCTTCTACATATTTATGATAAGCTAATGCCACTTGCTTCATTTGATCTGCAGTTAATTTATATTTTACATTAATGTTGAATTCATTCTTCATATTATATAAGATTACATCAAAGCTTTTACTGTTTAAAGAAAGCACATCAACCGCAAATCCTTTTACAAGTTTCCTATAACAATCCCATGCTGTCCAAGACGCATCTTCTTTTGATAGCCCAGAGGCTATAAACATATCTATCAATCCACCTATATTCTTTTGATTTAATCCAACATTGGTAATGGTAGGCAGCTGTCCAGGAAGCGTAAAATAAGCACCTGATCTAACAGATACAAGCATCGGCTCTTTCATATCTCCATACTTACCTTTAAATATATTTCCTTCATTTTCTCCTATATATTTATGTAAATCTCCTAAAGCCAAATCAAAAACAGAATTCTCTCCTTTAAAAATATTATCAACATCTACTTCTTCCATGTCCAAAGGAAATACTACGGCAGGCGGTACATTCAAACTTAATAATGCAGACCTTACAAGCCCAATGGCTTTTGCACCTAATAAATATCGCCCGACATTACTTATTGTTTCCTTTAAATATCCTTTATCTAAATACTTACCCACAAGATGATATGGCCTAGCATTTTCTTTATCTAAAATAACTTCATCATAAAATAATTCTTTAGACGTATCTTTGCCGTCGGATAAAGACTCTTGCCATCTATTATCCACATAACCAACTAATTTATTAATAAACTTAAACAAGAAAGATAAACTATGATCATAATTCTCGACATTAAACTTCTTTTCTTCCATAGAAAATAATTGTACCAATTCCGGCAAATGACCTTCTAGCTTATCTACAATATTATCTAACTTATTTTTCAGGTATAAGACAAGATCTTTTAACTCTTCTAAAGTTATATCATTTCTTTGCATACTATCTACATAATCAATAAACGAAATAGGAACAGAACCATTTGTATAGTTTGACTCTATCAATTCTCTTAAAAAAGAAACAGCTCCATTAATATTATTCTTATCAATTCTTGTAAAATTCTTTGATATTATTTGAGGCAAAATTTCAGCTTCCAACAAAGAAAGCAGTTGCTCGAGTTTGTATAAATAAAATCTATCATCACGAAACTTGGCTCCACCAGTGGCATTTCCAGTGTCATCCCTACCTTCCTCTTCTCTAAACCTATCGTCCAATTCTTCAGGATTGTACTTGACATCATCACTAAACAATAAATCTTTTACTTCTAATTTGATGTCTGTAATCAAAGATAGTGCACCAATATAATCTCCCGTTAAAATCCTGCTGCTGATCTGATCTACTTCTCCTAAATCAATCTTATTAGAGAATTTATAATATATTTCTTCAATATATCTATCAAAACGCTTTATATGATTATTAAGTTCTCCTCTATTAAATCTTCTACTTAATTCTCTGTAAGCATAAATATAACCTCCAAAGCTTACAGTTTGTTCAGTAATATATTCTTCTCCCAATATTTCAGCAATTTGTTCTTCACTAGCGTTTCTTAATCTCTCATATTTTGTTTCTCCTAAAGATTTCGGAAGACTGCCTAACAGTTCTTTAAGCTGCTTTGCATACCCTTTTTCAGCTTCATAGTGCACAGCACCATCAGGAATTCTTTCTATTCTCATATCATATACACTCTTAGGATACAGACCTTTTACGTAATTCTTCTCGCCTTTAAAATAATCCACCTGATAATCTTCATCTATTAAAACTTTAGGATCTTGCGTCAAAAGATACTCCAAATATCTTTCTAACAATCCAACGCACTGAATGCCTAAGAAATTATGAATATTGTCTCTAATAAATCCATAGATGCCTATACCATATGAACCCTGCCTTGTTCGCCGTCTTAAAGGATGATCTGCTCCAACATTTACTTGCCCAGATACATCTTTTAACATTAACCTTGCAAGAAGCCTTACAAGATAATAATCTCTCTTCCCTTCTATCTGATTAATTAAATGTATTAGTTTTCTAGTATAATGTTCATCAGTTTCTAGAATAAAATATCCCTTCTCTAAAATATTCTTTGATGTCCAAGCCAATAGATCTTGTGACAAAGTTATATCCATTGGAACAATTGCAAGAATAAGATTGAAAAGATGTTTTTGTTTTCTTACATTCTTTGAATACGGTAATTTTACAATTCTTTGCAATATCTCCTCAAAAATTTCTATTTCCCCTGCTGCCTTAAGAGCTGATGCAAGATTCTCAATAACATCATTAACTGCATGGGAAGCATTATCAGTTACATAGGAAGCATAATTAACTTGCCTTCCATCTACCTGATAATTCTCGTCTAACAAATCGTTAAGAACCCTAAACAAGATATTCAAAATGCCCTTTTTATATTTCTTAAATAGCTCTAATCGATCTAAAGAAAAATTCTTTCTGTTAACATCTAATATCCCATTAAATTTTAACTTTCTTAATTCATAAAAATCAATTTTATAGGTAGGCTTATCTACTTCTTTGAACCATTTGCTTAGATTAGGAGCACTATCTTTGCTATTTAGTAATATGCTTGCATACCTTTTAGCTAATATCTTTTTAGACACATCTAGCTTCTGTAAAATGCCTCTTGTCTCAAGCCTGATACCATCTCGAGGATGGTCTAAATTATTTAAAAATGCTTCTTCAATTTTTTGTCTTTGCTTCGACTTGCTTTTATACCTAGCAACTAATTCTTTTAAAGAATTCAACCTAATGTTTTTATCTATATTATCAAGTTGCCTAATATGCCAATTAGTACCACGAGACATCATCGCTTCATCGCTACCCTGTGGATTTAATTGAACTGATTCAACAAATTCAGAACCCACTTTTGCCAACTGAATTTTGCTTATATCGTCCGTACGAGATACTGTCATCGCCTTATCTTTGAAACCGCCTGAAAAATACTTTTTAGGAATAATTTGTTGCGAGGTGAAGTCGTATTCCTCTTTTATATAGCTATATACACCTTTTTTGTAGGCATCCATATATTGATTGTAAATATCTTCTTTTGCAGTAGGTGAGCTTAAATTGATTCCTTCAACCTTGTTCTTATCAATATAAACTTTTGAAATAATGCTGTTCTTAACTTTTTGTTTATACCATTTAGCAAGTATCAGCGAGTGATATATCTGTCTTAAAAGAGCAAAATTCTCTCCCTGGTTCACTTCTTTTTCAATAGCAGGAAGAATAATCTCTTTTATTAATTGAGAGTTTAAAGATTCTTTGTTGTTACCTATCATACGATCGCTATCTAACATTACCTTCATCTTAGACTCAACTACATAGACGGTTGTACCGTGCTCATAAATGGTAGCAGTGTCTGGAAGGATCCAAACCTTATTAAATGTATCTGTGGAAATATCAGTAGTACCAAACTTATCCTGAGCTTGTTTATATATTTTATCCCAAAACTTTTTACCCGATTTACCTTCTGGGTGCATTAGAGATGCTGTTAATTGTTTTAGAATATAATCTTGCGCTAATAAGTCGCGACCTAGCTCTGTTGAACCCAGTTCATCTGGGACAATTCTATCTTTTTCTCCTGGCGATAAATTAACCCACAAGTCCCCTTGCGGAACTGTTAAAGATGCCAAGAAATAATTAATCAAACGTTTACTTTCGCTTTTCAAGTCTTCTCCTTGAACCTTTGAGTGACCGTTATCAATAATAAAATCAAACTTAAACGGATCTTCTGGGTGAATTGTCATACCTTTTAGAAAAGTTGGCACATATGTAGGACTAGCTGTAATAAAAGTTCCTGGAGCGGGCAAACTAATTGCCTGTGCAAAAGACAACGAGGGGGCAATTGAACTAAAAATAAGTGAGAAAACAAGCAAAAATGATATAACTTTACAAATATAGTTATGTTTTCCTTTAACGAAAGAACTCATTAATTAACCTTTTTTATCGATATTTTTGGTTTTTTTGATATATTTGCTGGATTTTCCCAAAAAAAGTCAAATTCTTAAATAAAATTATATATAATTTCAAAAAACTTAATATAAGTCTTAATAGTAAAGTATGCAATATATGCTAGGGGTTGTCAAGGTGGGCTACCTATAAAATAATACAATTAAAAGTAGTATTAATATATATGATGGGGACAGGTGTTAACCCCTTCCCCATCATTATAAACCAGAAAAACGACAAATTAAATAGATGGCACAAAAAAGGCGCTTAGGTGGGTTCAATTAGCAAGTGCAACACCTAAAAAAAATGTTAGGATAGTTGCATGAAAAAAGAACTAAAAATATCTTTAGTTGTTATATTCCTTACTTTTAATGCCTGTGCTTTATATGCGCAAGATTCACTCATAGAAAGAATTTTAAGTGTTCGCGAATCAATTGTACATATAAAAGCTATACAAACAAATATATACAAAAACCCTCAAGCTAGTGCTGCTATCAATCCTAAGACGGGAAAGATCGTTGTTTCTCAAAGAGCAAGACGCGCATATTCACAAAAAAAAGGTGCTGGGATAATCCTTAACAATGAAGGCTTAATTGTTACCAACCTTCACACCATAAGAGGAGCTGAAAAAATAACTGTAGAATTCTTTAATGAAAAAGTTTTAAGTGCCAAAGTAGTTAAGCTTATGTCTAAGCACGACCTAGCCCTTCTTAAAGTAGAAGCAGACTTTAATTTAAAACCTATCAAATTTTACGATTCAAACAATATTAAACTAAAAGACAAAGTGATACACATAAGCAGCTCTGAAATATTAAATAACACTATTTCATCTGGAATAATTAGAGGCTTAGGTACTAGCACTATAAAGAATAGTAAACCTGCTGTTGAGCTTATAAAAATAAGTATAAATATGTATAAGGGAGACAGTGGTGGACCAATATTAAATGAAGATGGCCAACTTATAGGCATAATAGTGGCAAAGCAGAGAAAGAAGCAAAGAGTGAGTTTTGCTATACCTTCAAACAAGATAAAAAAATTATATCTTCATTTCATAAAAGAGCTATAATTAATTATTAAAAAATAATTCTACAAAAATGCTTAAATTAAAAAATTCTAACTTTGCTCAATATACACTCATAGCGCTTATTGCTCTAAGCATAGGACTATATTTTAGACTCTACCCTCTTTTATCTTTTACCTCTTCAGACTCTTCAGAGAAAGCAACAGTTTTAATATTATCTCGCATAAATAAAATAGCAAAGTCACAAATAAATCGCGCCCATCCAAATTTTTCTGAGCCTCAAAAACAATTGCTAACCAAAAAACTATTTAATGAATTGGTTAAAAAAGAATCACCTAGGCTAAAAGAAACTATAAGCAGAGTATCCAAAGAAATCGAAAAAGACAAAAAGAATAATAAAAAAACATACCTTCTGGCATCTGATTCTTTTTATTATTATGGCTTAACAAAAAACATACTAAACAAAGGCTCTATTAGCGAAAAAACAAAAGGAAGCAAATATCTAAACAATCTTATGCTTGCGCCAAAAGGTCACTGGGAACCACTAAATTTACACCCTTACGTCGGAGCATTCGTCTACAAAATAATTAAAATATTTGATACTAATATATCTTTAATGAAAGCTTTAAGCTTTACGCCTTTACTTATCGTAATACTATCTATTATTCCGTTCTTATTTATCTGCAGTTTACTAAAAATAAAACCTGTCATTACTTTAACAGTAAACATCTTTTTTCTTCTATCACCTATTTTCATAGAAAGAAGTGCTTTTGGATGGTATGACAACGATCCTTACAATATTCTATTTCCGCTTATCATATTGTCCTTTTTCTTCTTAGGTATAAAAAAATCAAATAATACAAAGAATACTATTATATTTGGCTCTATAACATCAGCTGCTGTCGCACTTTATGCTTTTTTCTGGCAAGGATGGGTGTTAACATTTAGTATTATTTTTGCATCTACAATAACAATAATTATCTACAACTATTTAACTATAAAAACAAAAAATGATACAAAGCATCTGTCCTGCTATCTTGGAGTCATCTCTCTTACTAGCTTTGTGTTTATTGGTATTTTATTTGGCACAAACGAATTCTTTGTTCTGTTTAAAGAAGGCTGGATTGCTCTTAAAAACTTTATTGAGCCACAACTATCTGCTTGGCCAGATTTATATATTAGTGTAGGCGAACTTCATAGCACACCTATTCTATCTATTATTAAAACATCAGGAGGAAAATTTTTCTTCTATACCGCTATTCTAGGGGCAATCATATCTATTGCAGAAATAATAAAGCAGATCTTTTCTCGTCTAAAAACAGAAGATTACAATATAAAAATATCCCTGCTTATCTTCTTAATCGCTTCTTTTATAATAACCTCTGGCGCTAAAAGATTCGCCATTCTTCTTTTAATACCTTTAAGCATATTCTTTGCCATTGCTTTAGAAAAAATATATACTGCACTTGAAAAAATAATAACAAAAAAATTTCCTGATAAAAATAAACTAAGCATAAAAATATTTTTATCAATCATTGTCTTATCAACAATAATTGTACCAATAAAATCTACTAACAAATCAATAAGCTCACTTCTCTCAACTATATACAATGAAACTTGGGAAAAAGCCCTACTTCAATTAAAAGAAAAAACTAGCGAAAATAGCATTATCACAGCTTGGTGGCCTCCAGGTCATTTTATAAAATCCATAGCAGAAAGAAAAGTATCCTTTGATGGAGCTACAATCAACTTTCCTCAAAGCTATTGGATATCAAACATATTCTTAAGCCAAGATGAACGTCAAGCCGCTGGACTTATAAGAATGCTAAACAACAGCGCAAACGAATCAGTAGAGTATCTAGAAAGCCTTGGCGTACCTCTTAGCGTTTGCATTCCATTATTAAAAGAAGTAGCAAGGCTGAAAAAAGACGATGCTAGAGAAGCTCTAAAAAAAATACTAAAGAACGATGATGTCGTTGAACATATCTTAAAATTAACACATAGCAAGCCTCCCGAATCATATTGTCTTATTTATAATGAATTTGTGGAAAATAATCTTCAGCTTAAATTTATAGGAGATTGGAATTTCGGAGCAATTGAGAAAATAAACAAAGATAAGAATCTTTTTGATAATATTCCTAAAAGAAATTCAAAAGAATACATAAATTTCTTATGGAAGCTTGCAGGTGGACCGCATAAATACAGTGGACCATTAGCTCAAATAAGTGAAATCAAAGAAGATGTATTGTTTGAGGATGGTATTAGATTAAATATTAATACAATGAATTGCACTATCTCATCTAAGAAATATGGAAAAGGAGTTCCTTTAAGTATTTTCTACGAAAAAGATGGTGAGATAATTGAGAAAAAATTTGAAAACGGAAACCTGCCCTATTCTATTACTCTAGTAGATAGCAAACCTAACAAAACTGTATTCTTAATGGATCAAGAGCTTGCAAAATCAATCCTTATGCGGCTTTTCCTCTTTAAAGGAAAAGGATTAAAATATTTTGAACCTTTTATAGAGGAAAGCGATCTAACTGGGCGTACGCAAATTTATGTTTTTAAAGTAAATTTTGATGAGTAATTTATAGCTGATTTTATAGGAATGAGACTATATTTGCGTCTTTTTTGTAATTCGAATGATTACACGCAGATTATGTCACAATAGCGCAATTAAGCTTTAAGCGGGGATTCCTGTATTCGTTCCTAGACGTTGTACATCTCTACACTTCGCAGGAACAACAAAATCATTTTAGTACAAATTATCACAAAGTAATATCCACTTAATGAATAATCTCGTTTGGATAATCGTGTTGATTTAATTCGAAATTTATTTCTAAATAATTTCATATGATAATAATATTGTAGAAATACAGCATACCTCCTCTCTACCTAAAATCATACAAATAAATACCAACGTTTTTTCCTTCCCAATATTAAAGACGCTTACCTGACATATCTAACATTGATAAAATTATATTTTGATACTCTTTGCTCATAGTAGAAAGAATTACCCACGTTCTATTAGACTTTAAAAAAGATACTGGCTGACCAGCTAACACAAATAATCGTTTATTCTTCTTTAACAACTGAAAAGATTTCTTGTAAAAACCAGATTTATCAAATACATTGACAGATTCACGAAATCCTATAAACTCCCTATTCCTGATCTGTATAGGTAATGGGCTAAAATCTAATGATAAAAAACATTCCTGATCTTGTCTGCCATCTGCGCCACAATCATGCTTTGTAATCTTATTACTAAATTTCAACTGACTTATATAATACATAAAAGTAATACGCCCACTGGCGTTAAAAAGAAATTTATCTTCAGGTCTATAATACTGACTTAAATATTCAACTATTTGCCTATCTTGATATTCCTCTAATCCTTTAAAATAATTACCATAAGCGTTTAATAATTGAGACCATAAAAGAATTACTGCAAGAATTAAAGCGACAACATTAGACAGCTTACGATTCTTTATCCAAAATCCGCATATACCTTCAGCCAAAAAAACACTAAAGAAAGGAAACAAAAATAACAACACCCTACCTCGAAATGGATATTTATTAAACAAGGCAGCTAAAAATGTTAATAAAATAACAGACACCCACATAACTGTCTGTTGCCTATCTCTTGCGTAATGCCTAAAGCAACCTATTATAAATAACACAAGAGCTACAACTGGAAGGTATTTAAAACCTAATGGATTTCTTAACGCATCAATAAAAACATCTTTTGTCCAGATTATTGTATCTAGGCTAATTAAGTTAATTGGTCCAAATGCTCCTACCCATGTTCTATTTATACCATTATTATTTACCATACCGGTTAAAAAAAGCTTATACAAAAGAACAAAACTTAAAAACGAAATCATAGACATCAACACTGTTATTCTTACTTTATGCCAATCTTTTGCTTGTATATAAAAAATAAACGTCGTCGATAAAAATCCCGCCAAAACAAAAATAGCTGAATTTGATAACCATAAAACAAAAGCACACACACATGCTTGAATTAAAATATTTTTTATGCTAAATTTCTGCTTGCGCAAATAATCAAAGAAAATAATCAATAATACAGTAACAAGTAAATCAGAAGAATATTGTTTTACTTCTGCCAAATAATATATTATTGATTCTGCAATAGAAAAAATAGCTAAAGCTATTAAACCAATTCAATTTCCTAGATTATTCTTTAAATAATATGCAAACAATACCAAAACCATTAATGATGATATCAAAAGAAACAAACGAAGCATATATTCGCAATTGCCTCCAAGTTGCACAAAAAATTTCTGAACAAACATAAAAATCAATGGTCATTTAGCAAATTCTGTAAAGATCTCAACATTATTGACAATATCAGAAAAGGAGCGATGAACAATACTTATAGCTATATGACTTTCATCTAACCAGAGAGAACGATTTCCAAAATAGTGCCTTAACCTTAATAGAGAACCTAATAAAACAAAGAATGCAAAACCAATATCATAAATATTAAAATTTATAAAATATTGTATTATTTTTTTAACTAAGTCGGATAATCTGTTTAATTTTTTTAACAACATATATCTTTTGTTAGTATCCTACCGAATCAAATGAATGCTTAGAGCCTTCTGTTCTAAGCTCTAATATTCTATCTTTCGGAGACATAGTATTATTATTTTCTAAAACTCTTAAAGTATCTTCCTGAGTATTAAACAAATTACTTTTCATATAAAACTTTGCTGCGGATACTGCGCTTTCTTGCGCCTCTTCTTTTAAATATTCTTCACCATTAGAACTATCATTAATGATGTCTGCTAAACTTTTTCTTTGAGAAGAGCTATTTTTACCTAACCGCACCATTGCCTCAAGTTGAAAAGCAAAACTCTCCTCTTTAATTTCTCTTAACGATGTAATAACTTCAAGTACCATCGCTATCCTTCCTCCCATATAATAAGAAAGCCCTAAGCCAAAATAAGCATACGGCAATTTCAATTTATTAGCAATTTCTTTAAAATACGAGACAGCAACATCTGGCTTATCTTTTCCTATAAGATAAATCCATCCCAAAGTAAGATATCCAGTTATATAATTTGGATCAAGCTCTAACGTTTTAAGTCCATACTCTTCTGCTTTAACAAAATTTCCTAAAGAATAATAGAACTTAGCTAAATTATCATTAACCGGTGCGTATTTCGAATCTGCTTCTATGGCTTTCTGATATATACCTATAACCTCGTCGTTACTTGCTCCCAACTCTTTCTTGCATAATGCTATGTAATTATATGCAGCAGCTAATTGAGGATATAAATCAATGGCTTCTTGAAAACAGTCTACTGCTTCTTTGTATTCTTTTTGTTTATACAAAGAAAGTCCTTTTTCAAAAGCTTCTCTTATTGGGTTAACCTGTGCAAAAGAATCAAACTCTAAAAACATAACAAATAATAAAATTATAATAAAATATTTTTTCATTTTTTATATAAATAGAAAGGTTAAAACAAGAAAAATGTAAAAAAATTTACCGCGTTTAAGGAGTAGAACTAGTGTTGGACATACCATGACCTATTATTAATTTAACAATAGTCATTGAGACATTTACTTCATCAGGAAACCCTCGTTTTTCAGTCATATTAAACTTTACCACCTTAAGCATTTCTGATGTAGAGTTAATAGCATGCATAAAAGATATTATATTCTCCAAGTTGCCAGAACAATCTAACTCTGCATAATATTCAATATATCTTTTTCGAGCCTCTGTTTTTGTGGGGTTGCTTCTTGCTAAATTTATATTTAAATTTGTTGCAAGCTTTTCAACAGTACTTAAAAAATCTGCACTAATTACATCTTCGTCTTCTATTTCATCTATAAAATAACTATCAAACACTTCATTTTCTTTTATAATCTTATCCTTATATTGCAAGAATCTAGCATCTCTCTGAATTACAGATTTTTGAGTCTCAACTTCTTTTTTAATATCATTCAGCTTGTCTAATACTGGACCCAAAAAAAGCCTATCTAATAAAGCTAAAGAAACTAATACAATAGCTATATAAAATATTTTCTTTTCTTTTTCTGAAAGTTTAGCAATGTATTGCTTCAACTATTATTCCTCCTGTATTAAAGGCTTTTCAACCTCTTCTTCAAATGCAGACTCCAGCTTTAACTCAATCTCAAAAGCATGTGTATCTTTATTTCTATCTTTTTTAGCTGTCATAGATTTAATATCTGCGCTCTTAAACAACTCTGATTCTTTTAATGTTGTTCCTAAATTAAAAACTAACGATGCTATATCTGATATTCCCTGAATATTAATAACTCCATCTTCATTCATAGAAATATTCGTTAAATACATTTCATTTGGAACGTTTAGATAGAGCTCATTAACAACATCTAAACCTATCATTCTACTTGCAAGATAGCTTTTAATTATTCTAGTTTCTAAAGATCTTTGCTCTAGAGCCATAACTTCTTGACGATTTGCACGAAGTTCATCTTTAATCTTATTTAAAAATGAATTCTGAAAATAAATCTTAAGCCCAAGAACACATGCTATTAAAATTAAAACAACAAACCCTAGCGTAGCAGTTTTAAAAGCTTCCTTACCTTGCTCTTCTATTGTTTTCTGAAATTGAACCTCTTCAGGCATCAAATCTATATTTACTTCTTCTGCCTCAACAGAAGAAACAACCAAGTCCAAGAATGAATTATTTCCAAAATCTACTCCTAAACGCTTTAAGGCCCCTTGCGTTGCCTTAATATTGTCAACATATGATATAGCCTCAACTTCCCAATTTAATTTCTCTTTCAACATATCTTTTAGTCCATCAAATTCATCTTGCATATTTGCCAAAATATATTTTGATGGTACTTGCTCTATATCTTCGTTCTTATAAGACTCTAATGTCTTTTTTAATTCTTCTATTAATTTGCTTTCATAATCTAAGTCTTCTTTTAACAATTGATTTTTTCCTACTGGTATACTTCGCGACGCTATTGCTAAACCACGAAAAGCAATAACAAAATTTGTTGAGTCTGCTCCAACATCAATAATACCAACAGATAAAGATTTATTTTCTAAATCAAGAGCTTTAGAATAAAAAGACGCTATTGCCTCTGAAGGAAAAATAACTTTATTTATTTTAAGACCAACTTTATCGAGAACCTCTAGCTGCTTCTTAAGAATATTCTTATTAACAATGATAAGCAAAACTTTTGTATAATTAGTTTTGTATACTCCTATGTTAATGAAATCGACTTCTATCTCTTCTCTAGAAAAAGGTGTATGTCTACCAGCTTGAAGATTTACAATAGATTTAATTTCTTCAGGCTCGATAGAAGGAATTTCAATATTTTTAGTAGTCACCACACTAGGATCTATAACACAATATACGTTGGCTGATTTCACAGGAAATCCTTTTAAAGTTACATTGATGATTTTAGGCAAACTTACTTCATCAACACCTTTAATATCCTGTGCTATTGCATTTATAATTTTTGCAGAAGAACCTATACCTTTAACGTGAGACACTTTAAGCGTATCTTCGCTTAAAGTTATAGATATACTGTCATTGCTTTTTCTTACCATCGCTAAACGCTACTCCTTTTAATAATATAATTTTACAATAATATTATTATAATTTAAATTATTAATTTATATAAATAAAAATTCATTTTTTTTACCGCTCCCTATAATACTCAAACTTATTTTCTTTTACGCTATAAACACACTTTGCAAGTAAATTTTGCTTACCGCTGCCTAATTCTCCCTTACTTTTTATAAGATAAAAATAAGAATTCGTTGTTAGAAGCCCTGCAGTATTAACTGAATCAATTTGTTTTGCCTCTGATTCTTTAAGCTCAACAAATTGAGTAATTTCACTAGCTATATCATGTGTTTTATAAAAAACATAATCATCTTCCGTCGCCTCTTGCCTGTCCAAACCACGCCTTACAATAAATATCTTATTTACAACGCTTTCGTCAATGCCAAGTGACAACAAAACTTGATGAGAAGCTGTATTTATATTTACCGCCCCATCACCATATATGGTAATAAACGGTTCTATTTTATCAAATATCTCCTTGGTCATTCCCTGTACTAACAATAACTCATCAATTATCTCAAACTCAGCATTCTTAATTCTATAAGGATACTTTAAACTATCATAATAATAATCACTATAAAATCCTTCCAATTGCGTAGACCCAAATTCTCTCCAAGAAATAATTGCCTCGGTCAAATCAATAGAATCTTGTTTATTTAATAAGTTAAGACTATATACAAGTCTTCTTAATATATCTCTTGATACTGTATTTATATTTATTTTGCTTTCCTCGTCAACAATTCCATATCGTATATATGAATTTAGAAAAGTATCATCGAAATAAGAATACTCAACATTACAAAGCCCATCATTTAATTTTATATCTTTAAACTTTTCAGGATTATTATGTCTATAGAATTTACTATAAGAAGAATAAATTTGCTTACTTCTCATTAAATCTTGTCTTAATATTGCAACAGCTTTTTTTATTCCAGCTTCTGCTGTAAAACGCAACTTACTTCTATCTTCTATTCTGTGCAACAAAGTAACTCTTTGTCGCACTTTAAGTCCTATATGTACCGCAAATATAGTCAAAAAGGACAACGTCCATAATGCGACTATTAAAACCGATCCAATTTTATTATTTTTATAAACAATATGTTTCTTCATATATCAATAACCAACAATAATATTAATAAACTTATTAGCTTTCCTTTTCCCTCTTTTATCTGTAAATTCAACCGTCACCTCTAAACCTGAAGGAAAGGTTTCCAATGTTTTATCACTTTCAATTTCTCCACTATCTGTAGAATAAAAATATTTAAATCCTAAGCTATCAACAGGACCTACCAAAAGTCTGGCTTTAAAAAACTTATCACTTTCTGCTTTGCTATAATTTGCTTCTCTTTTATAAATACCTCCATCGAGTGAGTCAAAATAATATTCAACTTTGCCAATCTGATTCACATATCCTTCTTTTTTCTGTGTGCTTCTAGGATCTGCTGGTGTATATACTATGGTGGGAAAAGAAAATTTATTATCAGTTCCTTCAAAACTTATTTTTGAATAATAAAAAGTATTTCTTAAATCACTATTTATTTTATCAAAAAATATAACAATATCTTCTTCAATTAACGCATAATTGCTTCTGTCCCAAACTCGTAAACCATTTGCTAGCGCATTATACAAAGCTATGCTAAGAACAGAAAACAAAGAAATAACTATAAGAACCTCAATGAAAGTCATAGCATTCTTTTTAAATATTTTATTATTCATTTTATTTACTTATTTATTATCAAGATCTCTAAATTCAGAAATATACTTAGAGCGAGATATGTTTAATTCTTTATTATTTTCTTTCCAAGACAACTTTAAATCTAATTTAAAAACTTCTACAAAATCTTCTATTTCGCCTATGCTAACATATTCCTTAAATCCCACCTTTTTCCCGCCAACATCCACCTCTCTTACCTGCTGTTCATCAAATGGCAAGGCTCCATAAACTTTCAAAAAACGATCTATTCTTTCTATACGATTATCTAAAAGCGTTGTTGCATATAATCTATTGGTAAGATAATTCATCCTATCGAGGGAAATGAGAAAAGACTTAAAAATCATAACTATGCCAACAGAAAAAATCACCAAAGTGACCATAACTTCTATAAAAGTAAAACCATTTTCTCTATTGAATCGCACGTTTTTTATGGAAGATCTCTTTTTACCAATTAATAATATCATCACTACTTGAACTTGTGTCTTTACCTTCAGATGAAAGATCATAATCAGGATTATGCTTTCCCGGAGAAACATAAACATAATCATTTCTCCACGGATCAGCAGGATCTTTCTCTAAGTAAGGACCATTCCAATTAGAAGGAATTGGGCTAGTTGAGGATTTTATTTTTAAAGCCATCAAACCTTGACTAGTCGTAGGAAACTGTCCATTGTCTAGCTCATAGAGCTTAAGGCCTGTTGCAATATTTGCTTCAATATCCGATTTTGCAACAGATACTTTTGCTTGTTCAGAACGACCAACCAGCCTTGGTATAACCATGGCAGACAGAGCTGCTATAATTGTTACAACAAGCATAATTTCTACTAACGTAAATCCACTTTTATATTTACTAATATTTTTAAACATAATATATCCTCCCTATAAAAAATATTTACTTTTTATACTGTTATATATATCTATATTTATCATACTATACAAATTAATTTTTTATATATCTTAACTATTTTTTTTAAAATCATATATATCGTAAAATATACTAATATATTCACTATAAAGAATTAATATACTTACCTAGCGAGCCAAAACATCTATCTGAAATATTGGAAGCAACATTGCAAAAACAATAAAACCTACAATCAAGCCAATAGCAAGTATCATTATTGGTTCCAGCAAGGTTGTTATCACTTTTATCTTCTCTTCTGTCTCTTGTTCATAAGAATCAGCTATATCGTTTAATACACTATTTAAATTTCCAGATTCTTCTCCAACAGATATAAGATGTCCCATCATAACTGGAATTTGTTCACACTTTCTTATTCCATCACCAAATGATCCACCTGCGATTAAATCATCCTTACACTTAACAAAACTTAGCTTTATAACTTCATTACTCATAATTGGAATAGAAATTCTAATTGCATTAACTATAGATATTCCACTATTAAGCAATAAAACTACTGTTCTACAAAAACATGCTAATTCATTTCTTAAAACAATTTCTCCAAATATAGGAATGCGTAATAAAATATTGCTTATTGCAAGATGTCCTTTTTGAGATTTCGCCCACCTAATAATTCCAAAAACAATAAGAAGAATAGCTAGAATAATTACTATTGCATACTGATTAAATAAATAACTTATTTTTAACAATATTATTGTTGGCAACGGTAAAGTATCTGCTATGCTTTCAAACAATCCCGCCATCCTAGGAAGAACAAAAGTTAAAATAAAATAAACAGATACCAAACCCATAAAAAACATAAAAAGAGGATATGCTAAAGCTGATTTAACCTTGGCTGTTATCTGCTGCTGCTGATATTGATACTCTGATATTTTTTCAATTACTTCTTCTAAATTATTGCTTTCTTCCCCCACAGTAACCATAGTAATATATAATTGAGAAAATAAGCTTGGATATACCATTAAACATTCAGAAAAAGATTTTCCGTTTCTTATTCCCAAGCCAATCGCTACAATTATTCTTCTAAAAGTAATATTTTCAGTCTGATCTTCAATAATAGACAATGCCTTTAAAATAGAAACACCAGACTTAAGGAGATTTCTCAATTGTTTATTGAAAATATAAAGTTCTTTTCTTTTAATCTTTTTTATTTTATTTAAATCTATGGAAAGGTCTTTTGAAGATTGTGACTTAACAAAAATTGGCAATAAACCTAACTCGTTTATCAATTCTATCGCTTCATCCTGAGTATTGGCCGAAATAGTTCCTGTTACTGTCTTTATCGTTCCTTTTTTTGCTTTATATATAAACGTAGTCATATTATATCTACTAGATAACTTGTCGCTTCATCTGAAGCTTTGTTTTTTCCTTAAGTTTTTTCTCAACAAATTTATTTATTAAAGCCCTATCTGCGCCTGATATATCTAAATAATAAGAGACAATTGTATAGATATTCTTAAGACTATCTTCTTCTAGACGACAAATCTTGGCTAAACAGCCTATACTTTTCTGACCCTCTTCTAACTGTATCTTAAGCTCAATAAGAGATCCGGGTTTAATCATTACTTTTGAAATAAATTTCAAACCACCCGCACTTATATCTTCTGCTATTGTAGGATATTCAATGCCATCTGACACAAGAGAATTCGGATCACTAGAACTTCTGTTTACTAAACTATACCTAATCTTTACCTGTGCACTTGCTCTTGGATAAATTCTACCTTTATGAGAATTGTCATTTTTAACGTCAGAACTTTCCGTGTTTTTTTCAAAACTCTCTTCTATATCAGAATCCATTTTATCATCTGACATAGAAGCACCTATGCAAGAGCTATCATCTTTTACTGTAAAATTTATAACCTCATCAGGAGTTGTTAGCCCATTATAAACGGCTTTCCATCCATTTTGACGAAGAGTAACCAGGCCTTCTTTTATTGCTATTTGTTTTATATAATCAGAGCGTGGTTTTTCTAAAATAGCTGTCCTAATCGCATCATTAAGAGTAAGTATTTCATAAATGGCCATCCTTCCATAAAATCCAGTACCATTACAATAATCACACCCTTTTCCCTGATAAACTTTTACATCATCTATACTTGCTAATCCCAAAGAGCTTGCCATTTCTTCTTTTACTTTTACTTGTATATTCTTTGTTTCTTCTTTACATTTTGGACAAATAATACGAATTAATCTTTGCGCTACAAAAGCCTCAACACTTGACGCAACCAAATAAGGCTCTACTCCCATATCAATTAATCGAGTTATACCACTTGCAGCATCGTTTGTATGTAAAGTAGAAAAAACAAGATGTCCTGTTAAGGCTGTTCTAATAGCAATTTCTGCAGTCTCAACATCGCGAACCTCACCCACCATCAGAATGTCAGGGTCATGTCGCAACACACTTCTTAAGCCCTCTGAAAAGCCAAAGCCTACTTTAGGATTAACCTGAACTTGTGTAACCCCATCCATCTCATATTCTACCGGGTCTTCTATAGTAATAATCTTTCTTTCATGTGTATTAATTTCATTTAAACAAGCATAAAGAGTTGTAGTTTTTCCAGATCCCGTTGGACCTGTCATAAAAATAATTCCATGAGGCTTACTTATTAAATCTTTAAATTTACTTATACTCTTAGTATTAAAACCTAACTTTTCAAGACTAAACAACATAACTTTTGTAGGTAATATTCTAATAACCATACCTTCTCCTCTTGGAGTTGGCATAGTAGAAATTCTTAAATCAAGATGCTGATCTTTTGTCTTAACAACCGCACTTCCATCTTGAGGCAAACGCTTTTCAGTAATACTTAAATTTGCCATAATTTTAATTCTAGATAAAATAGGATGCAAAAAATGCTTAACTTCTTTGGGTAGATTTGCATCAACCAAAACTCCATCTACTCTATATCTAAACCTTACTCTGTCGCGATATGGTTCGATATGTATATCAGTCGCACGTTTTTGATATGCTTCAAGTATAATTTGATTAACAAGTTGAGCTACAGTAGGATCTTCTGATTTTAATTCAATATCTTCAACCCATTTACCACTATCAGAAGAAGAAACTGTTTCTTTTACAGGATCTTTTGACATAATCTTGTCAATTGTATCTGATGCAAGTCCATAATGTTTCTTAATAACATCTAGAATACGTCCGTCTTCAACAAGAACTATATTAATATCAAATCCGAGATGCATTCTTATTTCGTCTTGAATTTTAATATCTAAAGGAAATTCAACTGCTATAGTTAAAACATCATCTTTTATAAATATTGGCATAAATTTATAATGCCATACAAACTTGATTGGTATAGTATTAATCAAGGATTGCTCGACAGAAACATCTTGCAAATCAAGAACATCTAAATTCTCGCTCTGAGATAAAGATATTAATAATTGTTTTTTTGTAATAATTTCGTTGGTAAGAAGATATTCTTTAAATGAAATGTTCTTTGCTTGGCTTTCAACTAAATATTTTTTTATATCTATTTCAGAAAGAACATTGTTTCTAACTAAAGCTTCTTTGAGGATCCTATTTATCTGATTCATATTTAAATCCTCGGAGCCTTTCCGATCATATAAAAGTCTTCTTTCTTCATACGATCGTAATCACCTGCTATAATTTTTGCGCAACCCTCAACATTATCCTCAATTGATACATATTCTCCTTTTTTACCAGTAAAACCCTCAGTAACATGAAACGGTTGAGTCATAAAATTATATAACTTTTCTGCTCTTAGAAAAATATTCTGATCTGTTTCACTTAACTCGTCAACACCAATAACAGCAACAATTCTTTTTAAACCATTATGTTTGTTAAAATGCACCAAAACTTCTTGCGCAATATCATAATGTCGACGACCTACAACAACAGGATCTAAATTCGTAGAAGAACTAATCAAAGGATCTATCGCAGGATACATGCCGCGCTGTACAAGATCACGAGATAAAACAATAGAACCATCCAAATAACTAAAAATAGCAACAACAGCTGGATCTGTCATATCATCAGCAGGAACATAAACCGCTTGAAAAGCTGTAATAGACCCCCCACCCTCAACAGAACGTATTCTTTCCTGAACAGCACTTATTTCTGATGCTAATGTTGGCTGATATCCTGTTTCAGCTGGAACACGACCCAATAAAGTTGATATCTCTTGACCACCTTGAATATATCTATAAACATTATCCATAAAAAGAAGTACATCCTTATTTTTTCCTTGTAGATACTCTGCTAAACATAGCCCTGAAAAAACAACTTCTGCTCGCATTCCTGGCGGCTGATCCATTTGACCAAATGTCAACATAACATTATCAAGAAGATTACTCTTCTTTAATTCATAATACAATTCATTTCCTTCTCTAATGCGTTCACCTATACCAGCAAAAACGCAAACTCCACCATGAGCCTTAACAATATTATTAATCAATTCCAAAATAACAACCGTCTTACCACAACCAGCTCCTCCAAGAATTCCAGTTTTACTTCCCTTAACTAAAGGAAATAAAAGATCAAAATACTTGATACCTGTTTCAAATATTTCCGGCTTCTCAGGTTTTTTATTTTTTAAATTAAATCCAACAAACTTTCTTAAGCCCTTAATTGGAACACGTTCAGGACAATCAAATTCTCCTTTATTATCAAGTGGTCTACCTGTTGCATCCATAACGCGAGCAAAACATCCATCACCCATAGGAATCGTAATAGGCTGACGCGTATTAAAACAATCAGAATTAAGCTGAACATTTAATGTATCCATTAAAGCTACTGTTCTTACAATATTGTTCGAAAGATGCTCTGCTGTTTGTAAAGAAACTTTTCTTCCATCTACGGCTTCAACCTCAATCATATCAAACAACACAGGCATATCTTCTTCTTTATCAAACCAACAATCAACAACAGGGCCCTGAACGGAAATAATCCTGCCGCGACCTTTATTAATTTCCTTACTCTTTATTTCTTCTTGAGCTACAGGCTTTTTATCTTCGCCTTGATTAATATCAAGATTTTCTTGATCTTTATTATTATTTTGTTTTATATCATCATTTTCCAAAGCTTAATCCTTTCAAAAACATTCCTGTCTACCAACAGGCAATCTTTATTTTACTTCATGGACATCATTCTTGCAGAAAATGTCTCTCTTAAACTTTTATCAATATCACTTTTCTTAACTTTTCTATACTTTATAGCTGTCTTAGCTTGTTCTTTTTTCATTTTATCGACACTATCGTCGAGAAATGCTGCTAAAGCTGCAGCGGACGCAATATTGCTGTCAATAAATATCTCATGCAACCTAACTGTTACCCATAAATTGGCCAAATAACCAATAATATCTTTCGAATCAGATTCTTCTATAACATTCTCAAATGCATCAACAAACTCTGTTTGTTTTGAAACAAGATCTTCGCATGGCAATAAAGGGATAACTCTAGCTTTTTGTGAATCAAAAGATTTAGACCAACAATACACAACAACAACCTTTCCAATCTCACCTTTCATTATTCTATCTACCAAATAATCTTTTATCTCAACTGCCATATTATACATTCCCTTAGATTCCATACCAGAGAACATCTTTAAATCAGGAGTATATGCTTTCAATCTATCAATAGCTTTATTTCCAACAGCTATAAATTCAAAATCTTCATACCTATCTTTTACTTTAACTGCGGCTCTTAATATCTTGTTATTAAACTTTCCTAAAAAACTTCCTTCAATAGTTATGACCAGTATAGCGACCTTCTTGCAATCATTAGACATCAAAAAATGTTTTGTCCTGGTCAAACTTATCATTCTAAAAAATTCTACAAACGTCTCTCCAAAACGTCTGAATTTTTCCTTATCTGATAATAACATAAAAAACTTATTATCCGCAATATCCTTTAAAACCTGGATGAGATAAACCATTTCAATTGCGTCTCGTAATTCAAACTTAACTTTATTTGCTTTTCCCATTTTAGAATTAGCTTTCTTTCATCTCTATTTGCTCTTGCATAACAATCCCTCTTTCTCTTATTAAGTTTTGAACACTTCCATCTAGAGCCATGCTTCCAAATCTTAATATAAGACCTCCACCAATAGATTCGTCAGTACTTGTATTAACAGACACATCTCTTCCTAATTTATCTTTTACTATAGAAAGTATTTGAGACTTTACAAAATCATTGACTGGGTTAAAACCGACTATATCTATTGTGTTTATATCTGCGCTTATTCTGCTCATATCAATGTCTTTTAACTTTTCAAGGAATTCTTTAATAAGCACATCATCTAAGGGTCCCTTAGACTCTTCGCTTAAAACATCATTTAAAATTTCCATAGCATATTTTACAACTTTAATATCATTATCTTTTTCCATATCAAAACGTATTTTTTCTTTAGAGCCTTGAGCTTTTGCAATAATATCTTCACCCTCTTCTCTTGCCTTGCCAACAATCTTATCTCTTTCCGCCCTAAACTCTTCTTCAACTTCAGATCTCATTCTGTTCGTAAGCTCACTCGCTTCTTTTTGTTTCTCTGCTAATTCTTCACTAGCTTCTTTTATTTTCTTACTTAATTCTTCCTGCTGAGCTGCCATCCTATTATTCTCTTCGTTTAATTTCTGGACAGCTCCTTCAGTACTCGCAACAAGAGATCTGTGCAAAAAGAATATAATTCCACCAGCAACAATAAATGTTAAAACCAAAAATTTTATTATTAACCCCATTATCATAAGTCATAACTCCTTTTCTATTTTAACTAAAAAAATATATAAAATACAGTCAAAGACAAAAATGTTATTATCTCGACGACAACCAACTGAATTAAAATACCCATCTGTATCGTCGGTGTCTTAGAAGGGTACCGCCCCATAGATTCTATAGTTCTTTTTCCTAAAGCAGCAATTATAATACAAGGTATGATTATTATTACACTAAACATTGCTGAAAATATAAAACTTTCAGACCATAGATTAAATTCAACCATATATTATTCCCTATTTTGAAAATAATTGAAATATAATTAAAATAGCGATTATAGCTATAGCCTCAACAAATATAAGCATAACAATCATACCCATAAATATTTTAGAAGCAGCCGAAGGGTTTCTTGCTAAAGCCTTTATAACCGCATTACCTAAAACAGCTATAACAATGGAAGGCCCCATAACAGCCACCATCATAACTCCAACAATGATCATTGTTTCAGCTAACATAATTAATCCTTACTTTAATTTTATTTTTTACTTTTTGTTGCTCGCAAATCTTCTTCTACCATTATAATGCATTCATTTGCGTAAAAACGAACAATACCACCATCTATAGGAATTTTTTCTTCCCAATTTATAATAATATTACCTTTTTTTAAAACTCCTAAAAGAGGATAATGATATGCCAACAATTCATATTCCCCTTTATCTCCTGTCAAAAAAATACTTTTTATTTCATTCTGATAAATAAGATTATTTGGGCTTATTATAACGCATTTAAAATTTCCTAAATTTTTCATCAAAATCTCTTATAAAATATGCTGACGTGAATTCTTACTCATCATCGTCATCTAATTCTATCTCGCCAAAGTCCTTTTGTTTATTTATTTTAGATGTTACATCGTCTAATACATCTTTTCCTATATTCGCCACAATCCCCTCTCCTACATCGTCCTCTGATGAAGCTTCACCATTTTCCTCAGCTTCTTTGGCAGCATCTATTTTATCCTGCTCTGCTTTTATATTGCCAACATATTCTTCTAAAATACTTACAAGTCCTTTATCTATTTCATCATCCATTTTTCTGCGCTCTCTAAGCAATGCTACTAGTTCTGAATTCTTTCCTTTTGCAAAATCATAAACTTCATCTAACATGGTTTGCACTCTAGCCATGTTAGGCATCTGCTGTATATATTTTCTCTTAAAACTAAAAAGAATCAAAACCAAAGCTTCCATAATAACAGGCTGATTTTTATCCTGTCTTAACAATAATGTTAATATTTCTCCGCTTTTTAATTGTTCTAAAACTTCATCTGACAATTGTCTTCCAACCCTTAACTTTGTTGCTTTTTGAAGCTCTCTAAATTGAAGATATTCTAAACGTAAAAATCTACTTAGTTCTTTAATAATAGGCCATTGAACTTTTGCACCTACTCGAGAAACTGAAAGCCCTAAGTCAAGTGCTGGCTTTTGCCCTTCACCGAAAAGAGTAGAATCTAACATTATCTGCCCATCTGTCATAGAAATAAGATTAGATGGAACAAACGCTGTTAAATCTCCTTCCAAAATCTCTACTGCTGGCAAAAATGTCATTGAGCCAGAACCATGCGCTTCATCTAAATAACATGCTCTTTCAATCATTTTTGAATGAAGATAAAATATATCGCCAGGATATGAGTCTCGACCAGGCGCACGACCTAAGAGCAAAGAAATTTCACGATAACACCATGCATGTTTAGTAAAGTCATCAAATCCTATGAAAACATGTTTACCTTGACTTCTAAAATGTTCACCTAATGAGCAAGCAACATATGGAGATAAGTATTGTTGTCCTGGAAGGCTAGAAGAAGGTGCTGCCACAATAATAGAATAATCAAAAGCATTGTTCTCTTGAAAAAGCTGAACAACACGAGCCAACTGAGATCTTGCCTTTCCAATAGCACAATAGATACAAATAACACCTGTATGTTTTTGATTTAAAATAGTATCTGTTATGATAGTTGTCTTACCAGTCACTTTGTTACCTAAAATTAACTGGCGCTGACCCAGTCCAATAGGAATCATTGAATCTAGTACCTTAATCCCAGTTTCTAAAGTCAAACACAATGGCTGTCGTTCTAAAATAGCAGGAGCAGATGGAAATATAGGATTATAAGCGCTTGACTCAATATCTCCTAAGCCATCTATAGGCTCACACAAAGAATTTACTATACGACCAACAAATGCATTTCCTACAGGAATATTAAAGGGCTCTAAAGAAGCCCTAACCTCATCACCTGTTTTAATTCTTTCAGACTCTTTTATAAGAAGAACATGTGTTTCTTCCTCGGTAAAACCTAAAACCATACCTTGAGTTCCAAACCCAAAGTTAATAATCTGACCATTAATACAACTCTTAAGGCCACTTACAACAACTATGCAGCCGCGAATACTTTTGACTCGACCAACTTCTGTATAGCGTAACTCTGCCACTCTTTATCTCCTTGCTATGTTGTTTTCTCTTTTTCGTCTTCAGGTTCTTCTAATTCTTCTTCTTTTAAATTCTTAGATCTTTTTCCCCAAACAACAAAATTAATTATTGTAAATATAGCAACAAATGCCATAATGCCATAAATGATTTTCCAAACAGTAGACATTAACGGCTTCTCTCCAAACATTGCAGCAGCTATTGCAGCAATAGTGTTAAGAAGGGTTATTTTTTGCAATACATTCTTTAACGAACTTCTTTCAAAATATTCACGAACAGCTCTCAATAAATTTTCTAAAACTACAACATCTTTTTTTACAGTATCAAAAAGTTTCTTATTAGTACGATAGGCACCTATATGCTCTTCTATTTTTTTTTCCTGCGTCTGAGATTCTTCTATTTTCTTCACATTTTCTTTGATACTAGTTACCAAAAAATCTGCACTATTTGCATATTCAGTTGTCTTAAGTAATTTATAAGCATGTCCAGTTCTAAACTTTATATCATCTATATCTGTCTGAAGAATACTCCATACATCAACAACCTCTATCTTGTATCTCTTAGTTTCGCTAGGAAGAAGATCTTCTTCTCTTGAAAGATAAGATTTTCCCTTTCCTGCATCATAACGAACACTAAAGCCTTCTGCATTAACAATATGTTCTGGC
Organism: Candidatus Zapsychrus exili; assembly: GCA_030765585.1. GTDB lineage: Bacteria > Omnitrophota > Gorgyraeia > Zapsychrales > Zapsychraceae > Zapsychrus > Zapsychrus exili. The sequence continues at coordinate 48,052 of JAVCCJ010000113.1, forward strand.
TTAACCTCTGCGGGAAGATAATGCTTCCTATCAGCTGTATTAATAGTATCTTTGGTTGGATTGTTAATATCTATGATGAAATTTAATACATTAGCTTCTTGGAAATCTGGAGGCTTAGATCGCCAATAATCGATAGAAAAAGCATCACTTCTAATATTTTCTATCTCTTGAGAATATATACTATATCTACCAATTCTTTCTTCTACGTTCTCGCTATTATCTTCTTGCTGCTCTATGATACTATCGAGTCTTTGAAGTAAACTTTCTTTTCTTATTTTTCCAATTTCATAATATTCAGTATCTGCTATTAATCCTAAGCTCTCATTTATTTGCTTCTTTATTCCATCAATCTCGCCTGTGTCTACTTGCCATGTATCTTTGAGCCGAACTTTAAAAGTTTTAGTTTCTTTAGCACTTAAACTTACTTCGCCTTGAACCATATATCTTTCTTCATTTACATCATAATCTAATTTTAGACCAGATGTATCAAGAACATTTTCGGATTTAAGTCCAATCGGTAAATAATATTTTATATTTGTTTCTTTTAGCTTTTCTGTTCCATTAACAGTAAGAATATTAATAGTTACATCTGCACAGGCATATTTAACAAAACCAAAAGCAAAAATTATACACAATAAAAGAACAATAATTTTTTTAAAATATTTTTCCAAGTTTTCCTGCATCATTAGTCACTCTCAAACCAAGTCTTTATTATAATTTCACTTTCAGTTACAGATTCTTTTATCGCTGAAATCTTAGCATCAATTTCCTCTAGTTTTTCATTAACCTTCTCAGAGTCTTGTCTTTCCTCTTCCACTAACTTCTTAACCTTAAGACCTAGACCTAACGAATCTGCGCTTTGATTTACCAATTCTCCTAATATATCCATCATCTCAACAGCTGTTGATTGAGAATCGCTGCTCATATCTGATATTTCATATACAACCGCTTCTATTTCACTTAAAGCTCCCTCTAGATCATCAACTTTTGTATAGAGATTTGGTGTTTGTCCGTCTATACCTAAATCTGTCTTTATTTCCTGAATGATGCTCAACGCAGAATCTGCACTTTGTTTGCCTTTGTTAGCATTTTCATTGATATTATTTAAACGCCCAAATACTGAGTCTGCTGTTTCTGCATCGCCAGCAACACCTGTTAAAGCTTCTAGATTGTTTAAATCACCAAATATTGTTGAGTCAGCAGAAGTATCGGCTTCATCGCCTAATACGCTCTCTATAGTTGTTACCTTTGTTAATATAGTTCTTATATCAGTACCACCAACAGCGTCTTTAACATCAGCGATTTTTCCAAACAATGTACTTGACGCAGAAGTATCAGATGATGTACCCACTAAACTATTGATAGTGTTTACAACGCTTAATATAGTAGTGACGTTTCCAACAAGAGCCTGTGCATTATCAGCAAAATAATTTAATCCATCCCAGTTGATATTCTTACTTGTCATATCAGCTAGATCACTCCAATTGATATTAGAAGTAGTTGATGCTGCCATATCTTCCCAGTTCATTCCAGTTCCTGACATATAAGATATATCAGCCCAATTTATTCCAGATGCTGACATTGAAGCTATATCGTCCCAATTAATTCCGGTTTCACTAAGAACTGTAATCTCATCCCAGTTTATGCCAGCTGCTGACAATTCTCCAAAATTATACCAATTAGCTCCAGCGCTGCTTAACACACCTATATCATCCCAGTTAACACCTGTTTCGCTCATCACATCTATATCGTCCCAATTAATTCCAGCATTAGATAGAGATCCTATATTGTCCCAATTGATTCCAGCGTCGCTCATATCATTAATGCCTTCCCAATTAACGCCAGCATCACTTAGATCTTTTATTTCTACCCAATTTACACCTGCTGCAGATAGTTCTGCGAAATTATACCAATTTGCTCCAGCACCACTTAACACTCCTATATCGTCCCAGTTAATTCCTGTTTCTGTTAAAACTTCTATATCTTCCCAATTGATTCCAGCGCCTGATAGTTCTCCAATGTTTGTCCAATTGATTCCAGCGTCGCTTAAAGAATTAATATCTTCCCAATTAATTCCTGTGTCTGACATAATGTCGATATCGGACCAATTAATTCCTGCATCAGACATATCTCCAATACTTGTCCAATTAATACCACTACTTGACATGTTTCCTATATTAGACCAATTAATGCCTGTATCTGACAATACATCAAAGTCAGACCAATTAACTCCTGCATCTGAAAGAACATCTAAATCAGACCAATTAATTCCGGCGTCACTCATTACATCAAAATCGGACCAGTTAATACCAGTTTCAGTTAGCGCTCTTATATCATCCCAATTGACACCTGCGTCTGAAAGTACATTTATATCTTCCCAATTAACACCAGCTACTGATAATCTTCCAATATCGTCCCAATTAATACCTGTATCTGAAAGAACATCTATATCAGACCAATTAATTCCTGCAGAAGACATGTCTCCAATGCTTGTCCAGTTGATACCATTACTTGACATATTTCCTATATTAGACCAATTAATGCCTGTATCTGACAATACATCAAAGTCAGACCAATTAATACCAGTTTCACTTAACGCTCTTATATCATCCCAATTAACACCTGCGTCTGAAAGAACATTGATGTCATCCCAATTAACACCTGTATCTGAAAGAACATCTATATCAGACCAATTAATACCAGTTTCACTTAACGCTCTTATATCATCCCAATTAACACCTGCGTCTGAAAGTAGATTTATATCTTGCCAATTAACACCAGCTTCG
>JAVCCJ010000021.1 GCA_030765585.1 Candidatus Zapsychrus exili
ATGTCGTCCATAGTTGTCTCCTGAAATCTACATTAATATTTATTGTTAATAAGAGATATTTTATAGTAAACATATTGGTATTTATAGTTTTTTTCCTTTTTTTTATTTTGATTGTGCAAGTTGTTTGTTTGCAATAGCTTAAAAGTTTGTCAAAGTTGTTTTTATGTGTTATATTTAAATTAGCCGATAAAGGTAAACTCGAGGAAACTCGGGGACACAAAACCAACAGGCCTACATTGTCTAAAACCGGGAAGGCTCGAAGAAGCAGATTGGGCAAATCATCCGATATGAGGAAGAGGGTTGAGGGGCGATACGGTGGCTGGGTTGCCAAAGTGCGGTGAGGGAGACATCCTCATCTTTATCGGCTCTTTTTTTATCCTCGAAATGAGGATTTTTTTATGTCTTACCGCTGTAGCTAAACATAATTCTTGACAATATATTTTAAAGTTAGTATACTCACCTTTACTTTATTAAAATACATATTAATATTTATACTTATCTAATATGACTTCTTATAAAAACTTTTCTTTTACCACGCCATTTTCTTTAAAAACATTAAATATTTATATAAAATTGTATGTGGAGCAGTATTGGCATAAAATGCTCATATATATGGATAATATCCCACAGAAAATATATTTATGCAATATTAGCGGGTCAATATACCGGGGAGATACTGTAATATGAAAATAAAAAGTAAACATTTTCTATTCATTGTACCAATAGTGATGTTTTTTGTGTTAATTTTAGTAAATAATACAATTTTTGCAGATGATATAGGCAATGTTGACGAGGATATTCATACACTAAGGAATCAGCTAATAAAAAAAGAGGAAACTTTAAGAAATGCAGAAGGCACTATTAAAGTTTTAGAAGGGCATGTTCAGAGTTTAAGAAATCAAATATCTTCAATGGATAAAAAAGACGAAGATGATGTTGAGATCTTTAAACAAGTAGAAGGTAAACTTTCTGGTAAACAAAAAACACTTATAGGTCATAATAGAACTTTAAAGCAAAAAAGAGACGAGTTGATGAAGACAGTAGAAGGCCTTAAGAAGCAGATTTTTGTCAAAGAAAAGCAATTAAAGAAAGTTATAGCATCTAAGAAGGGTGAAATAGAAAAAGCTAAAAAAAGTTTTGCGAGCAAAAGACAGTCTGTAGTAAAAGATAACATTTTAAAAGAAAGAGAAATAGCGAGTTTTTTAAAACAGCTGGATATCGCATCAAAAGAAAAAGATAGACTTGCAAGAAGATTGGGCAATGTAGAGGAAGAATTGGCTCAGAGAAAAGATCTTTTAATGAAGAAAAATGATCTTAAAATTATTAGTGAGTCTGCACAAACAGGTAGACGCAAATAAAAAGATAGTAGTCGGTAAAGATAAAGTAATAGCAAAATTAGAAGAAGACCTTTTAAGCGTTCGAAATAAGATTGATGAAGTAGAGCAAGATGTTAGTAAAAAAATAGAAGATTATAATATCCATATAGATAGTCTAAATGAGCAGATTAAGAGTAATTTAAATGATATAAAAAGAATAGGAACTGAACTGTCTTCGGCTAATAAGAAACTTAAAGAAAAGAAAGAGTCTGAAGAGAAGCTTAAGGAAAAAACAGTTTTATTAAGAGATGCCGCAAAAGAACTTAAAGGGGTCAAAAAGCAACTAGGGTTTCTAGGCAAGGAAAAGGCAAGTTATGATAAGGAGACGAAAGGGCTTAAGGCGCAAATCCTTAACTTAAAAGCAGAGATAGCCATAAAAGAAAAGTCGCTAGACGAGGAATCGCAAGAGAAAAATATGCTTAGTATGGAGATAGCTGGGATGGAAGAATATATTGTGCTTATGAATAAGAATATAGCGGCAAAGGATAAAGAGATAGATGCTTTGAGAAGTCAACTTGATCTCGTTGACGATAGTTCTGATGCTCAAAAACAAAAATTGCAGACTTTAAAAGGAAAAACAGAAAAACTTATTGTTAAGCAAGAGAAACTTGAGTCCGACGTCGTGTCTTATATGGATGAATTAAAAAATGCGCGCGATAGGTTAAGTAGTGAATTTGATAAAGAAATAAAAGATTACAAGGTAAAACTTGATATTTCAAAAGACAGGCTTGTAGTAACAGTTTTAGGTGATATTCTGTTTAGCCCTGGAAGTAACAAGATAAAAGATGATAGCAAATCTATATTAGATAGAATTGCAAGTGTGTTAAAAGGTGGAATAAGCGAACACCAGGTTATTATAGAAGGACACACCGACGATCAGCCAATTAAATTTTCTGGTTGGAAATCTAATTGGGAGCTTTCAACTGCAAGGGCGTTATCTGTGGTAGATTATTTTATAAATCAGGGAGCAGTAGGCCCTAATAGACTTTCTGTTAGTGGTAAGGGAGAATTTGCCCCAGTGTCTGACAATGGGTCTGACGAAAGTCGTGCTAAAAATAGAAGAGTTGAAATAGTAATACTTCCAACAAAAATTCTTAAGATTCAAAAAGAAGAAGTGGTTGATAGTAATTTGGAACTTCAAATTAGACCATTGATAGAATAAATAATTATGAGCAAAAATCTGATAAGAGTATATAAAAAGAAAGATGCAAACGAAATAAAACCTCATTTAATGACGTATGGAGATTTGTCAGCATCTTGTGCTAATTGTAATCACATTGGCTTTAAGCTAGACGACAAAGCTTGTCCACAGTGCAAGGCAGAATTTAAATATATTGCATTTCGTAATATAAGAACACATGTTCCTAAGGTTCATAAATTAATAGAAGAGAGAAGTGATTTAGAAATTATTGATTTTGAAGATTATAAGAGAGCTTTAGGGGACTCTAAAGCTAAGGATTTTTTTGGATGATTGATAAGAAAAGATTAATTGCTACAACGCAAAAAGTTATATCTATAAATTCAGAAAATCCTCCTGGTAATGAACTGGTTTTATCTAAGTTTATAGAAAAAGATTTAAAATCTGCAGGATTAGAAGTTAAAACTTACACATATGCAAAAAATCGCCCTAATGTTGTCGCAATATTAAAAGGGAGTCTTCCTCGCAAGAAAGCTAAAGAAGAAGCTATATTAATTACACCTCATATTGATACTGTGCCTGTTGGTTCGGGTTGGAAGTTTGATCCGTTTGGAAGTCAAATTGTAGGAGGCAAACTTTATGGCAGAGGGGCAACTGATGATAAGGGAAACCTTGCAAGTTGTATGGAGGTTATGCGAAGTCTTGTTGAGGATAAAGTTAAATTAAGAAAAGATGTTATTATGGCTGCAACGGTTGATGAGGAGACAGGAAGTAAGTACGGAATTGTTTCCCTTTTAGAAAAAAGAGTTTTAAAAGCTAAGTTCGCCTTAGTTATGGACTCTGATGAATTTGATACAATTGTTGTGCAAAAAGGTTTGATGCATCTTCGCGTTCAAATTTTTGGAAAGAAAGCGCATGGTGCTTATAATTGGCTAGGAATAAATGCAGTTGAGATAGCAGCAAAGGTTATTGTTGCAATAAGTAAGTTGAAGTTTAAATATAAAAAACATTCAGTATTGAAACCTCCTACAATAAATATTGGCGTTATCAAAGGCGGGGAAAAAGTAAATATGGTTGCTGACTTTTGTGAGTTTACAATTGATTTAAGATTTTTGCCATTTATGGATCATAAGAATATCTTGAAAATAATAAAAGATACAATAAAAAAAGAAACAAATAGATTTAAAATATTAGTTGATGACATTCAATTTCCATACGAGATTGATAAGGAAAATAAATATGTTAGAGCCTATATTGATACGGCGAAGAAAATGGGATGTTCGGCAAGGTGTAAGGGAAGTGAGGGCGCAACTGTTATATCGTTGTTTAAGAAATACAATATTCCAGCTTTTGCAACAGGTTTTGGTGCGCACTCAACAGCGCATGCGACAGATGAATATATACATGTAAAGTCTTTATGCAAGGGAACAAAGGTACTAGAGCGATTTATAAGGGAGTATGATTTAATATGAAGCCGTCTCACCATGCAGTTATATCAGCGTCAGCAGGTATCGGTTTAGCTCTTGTTTTAAAATCGTGGCTTGTAGGTATTGCATGCTTTATTGGCGGCGTTGCAATTGATGTGGATCATTTTATTGATTATTATATAATGGAAAAAAGATTACCTCAAGGTATAAGTACATTCTTCGATTATTATAAAAAATATAAACAGCCAAAAATGTATATTATTTTTCATTCCTATGAGATTTTGGTGCTATTCTATGTTGTTGGGCTTTATTTTTTGTCTGGAAACTTATGGATAGGATTTTTTGTAGGAATGGCGCTACATATATTTTGTGACCAGATGTATAATCCGGTTAAATCTTTTAATTATTTTCTTGTTTATAGGATAAGACATGACTTTAAAAAAGAAAAACTACTTAAAGAAGAATTGTTTAAATAAAAATATAATTTTTATTTGTATGTTATTAGGTTGTATGTTTATTTTAAGCCCATCTTATGCAAGTGTTTCTGGCGAGATAATAACGTACAATATAAAGAAACTAGGTTTAAAGGCAGGTGAAACTACTATTGTTTATGGTGGTCCTACAAAATTAGATGGTAAGGACACCATTCTTATTACTGTCACAGCAGATGGTTTTAATTTCTTTGATGAGGAAAAGATATACTTAGATCCAGTAAGTTTTTATCCTGTTGTCGTAAAACGGAATTTAAATATTTTTGGGAATAAAGAAAAGATAAATGAATATTACGACCAGCAAAAGAGTGAGGTTAGGATAGTAAATATAACTAAAAAAGAAGAGTTGGTTATAAAAAAGAGTGGCAAGATAGATAATATATATGGGTTTATTTATAGATATAGAAATAAAGGCGAGTTTGAGATTGGAAAGAAAATTGATATGCAGCTTCCAACGCAGGATGTATCTTTATCTTTTAAAAAAAGAACAACAATAAAAGCAGCTGGTCTTAAATATGATGCTTTTTATATGCAAGGAAACCCTGGCAATATAAAGATATGGTTTGATTTATCAGATGAAAAGATACCTGTTCGCATAGATGGCGCGATTGGATTTGGCAGTACAAAGATGATTATGAAAAGATACGAGAAAGCTTCGCAACCTTAAAATTGTTAGAAAAGCGAAGATTCCTTGGAGCGAAGCAGGATTATTAAGGAGGGACCATGGGCTTGCCCATGGGGCTCCATTTATATATTTTTCTGTGCGACAAGAAATAACTTCGCTTAAGTTTTTGACATAAAGCCTTTATTGTGTTTAAATAATTAGGTGCCAGGCTCCTAAAAGAAATTTGCAGGTGCCTGGCACCTTTAGGATATAAATATGAAAATACCAAATAAAACAGGACATTTTGGAGAGTTCGGCGGACGCTTTGTTCCGGAGACTTTGATGTCTATGCTAGAAGATCTTGAAAAAGTATTTAATAGCTTAAAGACTGATAAAAAGTTTAAAAAGGAATTTAATTTCTATCTTCGCGAATACGCAGGTCGCCCAACCAATCTTTATTTAGCAGAGCGTTTAAGCAAGCATTTAAAGAGTTTAAAGGTTTATCTTAAAAGAGAAGACTTGCTACATACCGGTGCGCATAAAATAAACAATACTTTAGGTCAGATACTCGTTGCAAAGAAAATGGGCAAGACTAGAATTATCGCAGAAACAGGAGCTGGTCAGCATGGAGTTGCAACAGCAACAGCAGCAGCTTTGATGGGTCTTGAGTGTGAAGTTTATATGGGAGCTGAAGATGTTAGGCGACAAGCGCTAAACGTGTATCGTATGAAATTGCTAGGCGCAAAGGTGACATCTGTCACAAGTGGTTCGAAAACACTTAAAGATGCTATGAACGAAACGATACGAGATTGGGTGACTAATGTAAACAATACTTTTTATATTATAGGTTCAGTTGCAGGACCACATCCGTATCCTGTAATGGTTCGTGATTTTCAATCTTGTATAGGAAGAGAATCTAGAAGACAATTTTTAGCAAAAGAAGGCAAGCTTCCTAATTATTTAGTTGCCTGTGTTGGTGGCGGAAGTAATGCTATGGGATTGTTTCATGCATTCTTTAACGATAAGAAAGTTAAGATGATAGGTGTTGAAGCATCAGGTCTAGGATTAAATACAGACAAGAATGCAGCCCCTCTTGCTCGTGGAAACGTAGGGGTTTTACATGGAAGCAAAAGTAAGCTATTACAAACTAAAGATGGTCAAGTTGTAATTGCTCATTCTATTGCAGCAGGATTAGATTATCCTGGAGTAGGACCTGAGCATTCTTATTATAAAAATATAGGAAGAGCAGAATATGTCTCAGCGAATGATAAAGAAGCTATTAGCGGATTGAAATTATTGTCTGAAATAGAAGGTATAATTCCTGCCATGGAAACATCTCATGCTATTTCTTATTTAGAAAAGTTGGCTAAAAAAGTGAGCGGCAAGAAAACTGTAATTTTATGCTTGTCTGGACGTGGAGATAAAGACGTAGATGAAATTAAGGAAATAATATAAAAGCAGGTGTTATGGGGCATAGACCCTAGCAGCTAGAACCTAAACCCTAGAAAAATGAGTCGAATAGATAGAAAATTTAAAAGTTTAAAAAAAGAGAACAAAAAGGCATTCATTGCTTTTATTACAGCAGGCGATCCTGATATTAAAACAACAGAAGAATTAGTGGTTTCTTTTGAGAGGTCAGGCGTTGACATAATAGAGATTGGTGTTCCTTTTTCAGATCCTCTTGCAGATGGTCCAACAATACAGGCCTCATCGCAGCGCGCTTTAAAAAAAGGTATTAATTTAGATAAGATATTTGAAGTTGTTAAGCGTATAAGAAAAAAGACAGAGGTTCCTATTGCGCTTATGACTTACTATAATCCTGTTTTTTATTATGGTGAGGTAAAATTTATTGAGAAGGCCAAAGAAGCAGGGATAGACGGTATTATTGTGCCTGACTTACCTCCTGAAGAAGCAAAGGTATTGATAAAAGAGGCAAAGAAAAAAGATATATCAACTATTTTCTTTTTGTCTCCAACGACTAGTAAGAAAAGAATCAAGATAATAGTTGAATCATCTTCTGGTTTTATCTATTATGTTGCTCTAACTGGTGTAACAGGCGCACGCAGTGAGATCTCTTCGGATTTATTAGTTAAGATAAAAGAAGCGAAGAAGTATACAAGCAAGCCTATTTGTGTTGGCTTTGGCGTATCAAACAATTTTCAAGTTAAGAAAATATGTAAGGCAGCTGATGGCGTTATTGGTGGAAGCGCCATTATAAATGAAATTATAAAAAATAAAGCTAAGAAAAACTTGGTCAGAAATGTATCTAGTTTTGTCCACAAGTTAGCTTCCTAATTCTAATCAACTAAAATGTATAAAAAAGAAACCTTATCTAACGGCATAAGAGTTGTGACTAATAATATAAAACAAAGAGATAGCATTGCTCTAGGTTTTTGGATTGGTGCAGGCGGTCGCTATGAAGAAGATTCGCAAAAAGGAATTGCGCATTTTCTAGAACATATTGTGTTTAAAGGAAGTCAGAAGTATTCTTGTAGTCAGATAAAAGAACTTATTGAAGGCGTGGGAGGCACTCTTAATGCCTTTACATCAGAAGAGCAAACTTGCTTTTATGCAAAAATCCCCTCTAAACACATTGATAGTACTTTTGATGTTCTTTCAGACATGACGTTTTATCCAAGAATTAAGCCTACTGATATAGAAAAAGAGAAGGGTGTTATAGTTGAAGAAATAAAAATGTATCGTGACCTTCCGCAGTATTTTGTTATGGAACTTTTAGATGGGCTTCTTTGGCCTGATCATCCACTGGGAAAGTTTTTAGCAGGCGATCCTAAAACAGTATTAAATTTAACGAAGAGTGATATAAATAAATTTCATAAGACTTATTATAATCCTAGCAATATTGTTGTTTCTGCATGCGGCTCTTTAGGTCACAAGAGAATAGCTGCTTTAACAAAAAAGAAGTTAGGTGTAATGAAGAACGCTAGAAAGAGCGAGTATTTAAAGGTAGGGGAAACGCAGGACAAACCTAGGTCTTTGTTCTTTAGGAAAGATATTGAACAAATGCATCTAGCGCTAGGTATTCCAGCTTTAGATGAAAACCATAAGGATAGAAATGTTTTAAATATGCTTAGTACGATCTTAGGCGGAAATATGTCTAGCAGGCTTTTTGTTGAGGTAAGAGAGAACAAGGGATTAGCATATTCCATTTCATCATCTTTTAAGGCTCTTCATGATACAGGGATGTTTATGGTTCGCGCTGGTATTGAGGTTGGGCGCACAGAAGAAGCTGTTGGGGTAATACTGAAGGAGCTAGACAAGATTACACGCCTTGGGGTTAATGCTTCAGAATTTAGAAGAGCTAAAGATTATCTGTTGGGACAGCTTTTACTTGGGCTTGAAGATACTATGGATAACATGCTTTGGCTAGGAGAGTCAGTTATTGCGAGAGATAAGATAAAAACTATAAAGATGTTGATTTCTGAGTTCGATAAGATCAAAATAGGTGATATAAAGCGCGTCGCTAAGAATATATTGGATAAGAATAAATATAATTTAGCAATTGTTGGACCTGTTACTGAAAAGCAAGAAAAGTCTTTAAACAAACTACTTTCAATAAAATAGTATATTAAAAAAGACAAAAAGTAAGCGTGTTTTACAATTGACAAGACGAAGATTATGAGATAGACTCATAACAATATTTAAAACAACATTGATTAAAATAGGAGGTAACGATGGAAGAATTGTCATTTTACGATGTAAAGACTAAAGCAAAATTCACCGCAACTGAATATGATGTAAGAGAAAAAAGTGGAAGATTTTTCGCTGTTACTAAATCACAAGCTGGAACTCACGAATGTTGGAGAGTTTTAGGCAAAGAACAAGCTGCAAAATTAAAACAATAATAGATTTAGGCCTTTCATAAATAGCCTTTGCGTTTCTTTTATTTGGAAAGGATGTTTCAAGTATCGTTAAAGTAGATTTAACTTCAAGAAATACAGCCAAATTAATCGCTAAGTTTGCATCTGACAAAAAATCTGAGGATATTATCATCTTAGATATGCGTGATATTGTAAACTTTTGCGATTATTTTGTAATCTGTTCAGGTAATACTGAAAGACAAGTTCATGCGATTGCTAACGGTATTGATGAAGGATTAAGTGTTGCTGGGACTCATCTTAAACGCAATCAAAAACTAAAGAAGTCAGATTGGATAGTTTTTGATATGGGAGATGTGGTTACCCATATTTTTCAGAAGGATTTGAGGGAATTCTACAAATTAGAGTATTTGTGGCAAGAAGCTAAAAAGGTAAAGTGGGAAAGTACATAGAGATATTGTAAGAAGAAGAATTATAGATGTTAAATGATTTAAAAACACAAATACAAGTATGTTTAGAACAAGCCTTTAAACAGGCATATCCTTGCCTAGATTCATTACCAGAAATTCAAATAGAAACACCTGCTGATAAAGCGCACGGAGAGTTTTCGTGCAATGTAGCGCTTAAGTCTGCAAAGCTGCTTAAGAAATCTCCTCTAGAGATAGCCCAAACTATAATTGAAGTTTTAGATAAGTCGAACTCTCTTAAAGACAAAATATCAAAAACAGAAATAAAAGCACCTGGATTCATAAATTTCTTTATAGCAAAGACAAGCTTATATGAAATTCTTTATGACATTTCTGAAAAAGGTGATAATTATGGAAAATCTGATTTTGGCAAGTCTCAAACAGTACAGATAGAATTTGTTAGTGCTAATCCTACTGGGCCTTTAAGTGTTGCTCATGCAAGACAGGCAGTTGTCGGAGATGTTCTTGCTAGCATATTGAACTTTACAGGGCATAAGGCGAGTAAAGAATATTATATAAACGATGGCGGAAATCAAATAAATATATTAGGTAATTCTGTAAGAGCACGGGCCCTTGAGATACTTGGTGGTGAAATTGATTTTCCTGAAGACGGATATCAGGGCGAGTATATAAAGGATATGGCTCAGCTTTATATCGACAATAATAAGATAAAAGATACAAAGGGTTTAGACTCAACAAAAGATGCAGATATTTCTAAGTGGGCATCTGAATATCTTCTAGATGTTATAAAAAAAGATCTCAATGATTTTAGAGTTGAATTTGATTGCTGGTCGTATGAGTCTAAGATAGCAACGAAGGATAAAATAAAAGATATTTTAAAAGAGCTTAAAGGCAAAGACTTAATTTATGAAAAAGATGGAGCTCTTTGGTTTAAGTCAACGAATTTTGGTGATGACAAAGATAGGGTTGTGCAAAAGTCTGATAGTAGCTTTACTTATTTGGCCCCAGACATTGTTTATCACAAAGATAAATTTGATAGAGGCTTTAGTCGTCTTATAAATATTTGGGGGCCTGATCATCATGGATACATCCCAAGGATTAAAGCAGCAGCACAGGCTTTAGGCAAGGATAAAGAGGCGCTAGAGGTTTTAATAGTGCAGCTGGCAACAATATATAAAGATGGAAAAGTGCTCTCTATGTCTACAAGGCGTGGTCAGTACATTAGCTTACGTGAAGTTATTGATGAGGTTGGTATTGACGCTGCTAGATTTTTCTTTCTTATGCGTCATATCAAGGTTCATTTAGATTTTGATTTAGAGTTAGCAAAAAGGCAAACGCCAGAAAATCCGGTGTATTATATTCAGTATGCATATGCAAGGATCAATAGCATAAGCAAAAAGGCAAAAGAAGTAGGATTAAAAGAACGAAAGTCTAAATTATCAAAATTAGCAGAGAAAGAAGAGTTAGACCTAATAAAAAAACTTGGAGAATTTGAAAATTCTCTTAAATTTTGTTGTGAGCAATTGCATCCATATCCGCTATTAAGTTATTTGCAAGAGCTTGCAAATGTATTTCATAGCTTTTATGATAAGCATCGTGTTGTAGATACGGATGTAGATTTATCCTCTGAAAGGTTAACTTTAATAAATGCTGCTAAAGTTGTTTTAGCTAATGGCCTTCGTCTTTTAGGAGTAACTATTCCCGAAAGAATGTAAATGAATTCCTAGCTTACAGAGTGAAAGAGAATGTAAGTTGGATGAGAGAATTTATCCCGACTTTGCGAAAGTAAATGTCGGGATTATTAATATACAAAGGTTTATATTATGCAAAAAAAATGGAAAATAAAAAAAGACGATACTGCTCTGCAGTCTAAACTAAGCGAAGAGCTAGGCATATCTTTAGTAGTGGCTAAACTTCTTGTTAATCGTGGAATTGTGTCCACTTGTGATGCTAAACATTTTTTGTATGGAGGAATTTACGATCTCCATGACCCATATCTTATGAAAGACATGGGTTTGGCTGTTGATAGAATAAAAAAGGCTAAAAAAGACAAGGAAAGAGTTTTGGTTCATGGAGACTATGATGTTGACGGTGTCACGTCATCAGCTCTTCTTATAAATCTTTTGGATAGTATGGGCATTGATGTCGTAAATTATATACCACACAGAGTTGATGATGGATATGGACTTAATCAGAATATAGGAGAGTTGGCTAAAAAACAGGGAGCAAAACTTGTTATAGCAGTTGATTGTGGCGTTACGTCACTTAACGAAATCGATGTATTAAACAGTCTTGGAATAGATACAATAATTATAGATCATCATGAGCCGGCAGAAACGTTACCAAAAGCAATAGCTGTTGTTGATCCTAAAAGAAAAGATTGTGAGTACCCATTTAAGCATTTGGCTTCTGTAGGGTTAGTTGCGAAGTTAATACAGGCGATAAATGGAAAGGTTTCAGAGGAAGTTTTAAATTTAACCGCACTTGGTACTGTTTCAGATGTTGTTCCGTTGCGTGGAGAAAATCGTATTTTCGTAAAAGAAGGATTGGCCAATATTCATAATACAAAAAATAAGGGTCTTCAAGCATTATTTGATGTCGCTAAGATTCAAGGGAAAAAGATAGGACCTTTTCATATAGGATTTGTTTTGGGACCAAGATTAAACGCTGCAGGCAGAATGGATTCTGCGCAAAAGTCATTAGATCTTTTTTTAAGCGAAGATTTTGATTCTGCATATAATTTAGCAAAAGTTTTAGATAGTCATAACTCAAGGAGGCAGAAGATACAGAGAGAGGTTATTTCAGAGGCTATTGATTTCGTTGACACAGAAGTTAATTTTAACGAGCAAAAAGTTATAGTTTTGAGTAAAGAAGGGTGGCATAAGGGCATATTAGGTATTGCGGCATCTAGAATAGTTGATAAATATTGTAGGCCTGCAATTGTTATATCGGTTGAAGACGGAATAGGAACTGCATCGGCTCGTTCAATTGATGGATTTAATTTGCATGAAATGTTAAGCGCTTGTTCTGAATGCTTAGAAGGTTTCGGAGGACATAAGGGCGCTGCAGGCTTGACTATAAAAGAAGAAAAAATAAATTCTTTCAGAGAAATGATTAATAGCGTAGCGGAAGATAAATTAGTTGAGAATAGATTGGTTCCGACCGTTTCTATTGATTGTAAGCTTTCTTTATCTGATATAAATATGGAATTGGCTGACACAATAAACTTGATGGAACCTTTCGGCGAAAAGAATCCAGTTCCTGTTTTTTGTTCTAAAAATTTAAAGGTTAAAGGTAATCCTCTTGCTTTAGGAAGAGATACTTTAAAATTCTGGGTTACTGATGGAAAGAATTCAATTTCTGCTGTTGGTTTTTCAATGGCAAAGCAGAGAGATGCAGTCGCATCTTGTAGTAAGCTTGATCTTGCCTATGAGATATCTATTGATGATTGGAACAAAGCTCCAACCCCACAGCTTAAAATAAAAGATATAAAAATCGTAGAAAACGCTTGATAGGATTTTGTTAGTTAAAAAAAGACCACATAGATTAATCTATGTGGTCTTTTTAATAAATTTAATGTTTATGCTTTTGTGACTTTTCCTGCTTGAATACAGCTAGTGCAAACGTCAATTCTTTTAATAGTTCCAGCTATATTTGTTTTAACCCTTTGAAGGTTAGGTAGGAATCTACGCAAAGTCTTGCCGACTATTTTAGAACCAGCACCGCCTTTTCTTTTGATCATGCCACGTCTTTTATATTTGACACCAGGAATAGCGCCTTTTTTGCATATTTCACATATCTTTGCCATCTTCTTAGTCCTTATTTCAACCCCAATTAGGGAATTGTTAGTTATATGTATCGAGTTAGAAGTATACTTAAAAACTATGATTTGTCAAGCCAATAATTGGGCCATTTTATTTTTGTTTGAATAAAATGGCCCTGATTCCAAAGATTTAAAAAAACGATTACACTGATTTCTTATTCTTTTGATCTGTGCAATTCTTAGTTTAATCCGCGTAATCATGCATCGGAATAATAAATTTAAAATTCCGACGTACTAAATTAATTTATTTTTTTAGTTTAGTGATTTTTAATTATGATATAATAATTCATTGAAAGTAAATAAAAGATAATAGAAGCGGCGTCAGACATCTGCAGTTTTCTTCTGGGTGCCTGGAATCACAAATTCGTAAGGTAAATACAAATGAAAAGTTTATTATTTTATTGGGAATATTCTTATTAGCAGCATCTTTGAGCTATGCAGCCAGTGGAAACATAGCAACAGAAGAGCAGATAACAAATCTTAAGAGGGATCTTTTGGGCGGATTGGTTCAAACTGGAAAAACTAGGATTAATGAAATAAAGCAGGCCTATGGAGAAGCTGCTACAATCGATGATTCTAGCAAAAAAGTTGTTTATGATTATGGCGGACTTAAAGTAACATTTGAAAAGAAGAGATATCTTAGAGATTGGGAGTATGATTATTCTCATAAAACAGCATATACTGATGATGTAGATAGTTTGCGTTCTGATCTTGAGAGCCAAGAGATAGTTGGAGATTTTATAACCTTGGTTGAAATTAAAAAAGATTATGATGAGCCAACAGAGGCTTACGAAACATATGAGGACGGCGGAACATCGATTTATTATTATGGCGAAATAAAACTTATATTTGAAAACTACATTGTTATTCAAAAATGGAAAGGCCAAGGCCTAGACGAGATTGAAGATTCAAAAGTTTTTCAAACAGAATCTACAGAACTTAAAGAAGAGTAATACGCGTTACCCCCGCAATTTTTTAATTCTTAACAATATATCTGAGATTGGGAATATGTGCCTTTGGCGCGTGTTCCTTAGTTAATCAATGAAAGCAAAGATAAATAAAAAAGCTAAAAAGATTGTACTAAAAGAAGGTAAGTTTATAAGATTTCTCAAGAAGGGCGAATGGGAGTATGTCGAGAGAAACAATTGTACCGATATTGTAATCATTCTTTCTATGACAAAAGACAAAAGGGTTGTTTTTGTCGAGCAATATCGACCTCCAGTAGGCAAGAATGTAATTGAATTTCCTGCAGGATTAGTTAATGACAGGAATTTAAAGAAAAAAGAATCTTTATTCTCTGCGGCAAAGCGCGAACTTTTAGAGGAAACAGGGTATAAGGCAAAAAGGATTACAAAGGTCATAAGTGGTCCAGCTTCAAGTGGTTCTAGTTCAGATATTTTAAGTGTTGTGATGGCACATGATATTGAGAAAATAGATGATGGCGGAGGAGATGAGCTCGAGTCAATTGTGGTGCACACAGTACCAATTAAAGAAGTTGATAGATGGCTTAAAAGCCAAGAAAGAAAAGGGAAATTAGTTGGCCCAAGAATTTATGCTGGACTTTATTTTTTTAAAAAATATAATAGGTTATCTTAAACGTAGTTAATATTAAAATTAGAAGGAGAGCGAAATGGTATCGTACAAAGAATTAGGATTGTCTAACACAAAAGAAATGTTTAAAAAAGCTGTTGATGGCAAGTTCGCTGTTCCAGCTTACAACTTCAACAATATGGAGCAAATACAAGCTATTATCGTGGCTTGTGTTGAGACACAATCTCCAGTTATTTTGCAAGTTTCATCTGGGGCTAGAAAATATGCGAATCAGACTTTATTGACGTATATGGGTCAGGGCGCAGTTGAAATGATGAAAAATATAGCAAAAGAAAAAGGTCTTAAAGAAATTCCGATTGCACTTCATTTAGATCACGGAGATACATTTGAATTGTGTAAGTCGTGTATAGAGTCTGGTTTTTCATCTGTTATGATAGATGGTTCACATCATTCTTTTGAGGATAATATTGAACTCACTAAAAAGGTTGTTGAATATGCACATCAATATGATGTCACAGTTGAAGGTGAACTAGGAGTTTTAGCAGGAATAGAAGATGATGTTGTAGCTGAGAAATCAACATACACAAAGCCAGAAGAAGTTATTGAGTTTGTCCAGAAGACAGGAGTCGATTCTCTAGCTATATCTATAGGAACTTCTCATGGAGCAAATAAATTTAAACCAGAGCAATGTACTAAAAATGAAGATGGTGTTTATATTCCGCCAGCACTTCGTTTTGATATTTTGCAAGAAATAGAAGAAAAGATTCCAGGATTTCCTATTGTTCTTCACGGATCTTCTTCTGTTCCTATGGAGGCTGTTAAAATAATTAATGAAAACGGCGGTGCGCTTAAAGATTCTGTTGGAATACCTGAGTCGCAAATTAGAAAAGCAACTGAGTCAGCAGTATGTAAGGTAAACATTGACTCTGATGGTCGTCTTTGGATGACAGCAGCTATCAGAAAACATTTTGCTGATAGCCCAGCTGATTTTGATCCTAGAAAATATTTAGGACCTGCAAGAGAAGCGCTCATTATAATGTATAAGAGCAAAAATGAAAACGTTCTTGGTTCAGCAGGAAAAGTATAGGTAATATGTTAAGGATAATGTGGTAAAGGCTTCTGTCTTTACCACATTATGTTATTGCTTAAAGTTAGACCAAAGAGAAGAAGGTAAAATGAAGCATACCATCACATCTACAATAGCCCTCGTTTTAATAAGCACTCACATATCTTTTGCTGCTCCATTTATTGATAATCCAAAGCAGTTTAAGGTAAATAATCCCGACGGAAATAAGTATAACTTTGTAAAGAATTATTTAAATAGCTTAAGCCATTTAAAAGAAAATGCTAAGCGCAAAAAAAGTGCAGCCTCAGTAGATTTTGCTGACTTTATAGATCCTGATAGAATTATTTTAGCGAGCGATAATCTTGTTTTGGATAATGTGAATTTACGTGTTGCTAGAAACTTCTTGCAGAAACATAAGGAAAATGAAAATAAGCTTATTTTAAAAGTGATAGATATGTTTGTTATTTCTTGTGATGAGCAGATTGATCAAAACAATGAAGAGAGAAAAATTTTAGAAAATTTGTATAAGGCGCTTGCTAGAGAAAAGTTTGATGAATTAGAAGCAGAAGCGCTTAAAGATAAATTAAAAGACATAGAAGTAAGAAGGAAAGAATCTTACAAGACATTACTAGAAACAGCAATGTTAACTACTAAGGTCTTGGTTAGCAGCAATCCTAACAGAAGAGGTAGATTTGTTAGGTTAGGAGTTACAGAAGAAGAGCGTGATAAATTGCTCTTTAAGCTAGATAACTTCTATGAAGAGCAATATCAGGGAGAAGTAAGAGAAGGCCAGACGTTTTTAGAGGCAAGCATTTCTGTTCTTCGCGAGGCATTAGAAGACCCTACCTTAGGCGTAATCAAATAGCAATATTTTTACAAATTGACATAAAGGCCCTTAAAGTGCTAAAATAGAGGTACTTAAGGAGCATTTATGAAAAAAGAACTTAAAGAAGAGTTACTTAGAGATACTAAGGTTCGTGAAGAAATATACAGACATCTGTGGATAGAGAGCGAAAGGCTAGGATGTGATGTCGGATTTGACACTGCCGCAGAAGATTGGCTCAAGCATTTCTCAAAAGCATGGATTGATTATTATATGCCCAAAAGAAGTTCAAAATTCAAACCAGAATCATTAATCAAGAAGATACTTTCTTCTAATCCTTCCAAAGCATAAAAATTTGAATATAATAATTTATTAAATAGTATTAAACTTTCTTACCTTTACTTTTTATATATAATGTGTAGAATACTCATACTTATATTAAGTAAAACTTTTAATTGTTGGGAGATAGAAAAAATGCGAGATAAATTAAATAAAATAGAGAATTTTAAGGGTCGTTCTGGACCGTTACTTTTTATAATCATGGATGGGGTTGGAATAGGAAAACAAGATGCCTCAGACGGAGTTTATGAGGCTAAAACGCCATGTTTAGATGCTCTAGCCAAGCTTAAGCTTTCAACAAAACTTCAAGCTCATGGCACGGCGGTTGGCATGCCTTCTGATGATGATATGGGAAATAGTGAAGTTGGTCATAATGTGCTTGGAGCAGGTCGTGTTTTTGACCAAGGAGCTTTGCTTGTAAATCGATCAATTGAGGACGGTTCTATTTTTGCTTCTGAAACATGGAACGATCTTGTTTCTCGCACAAAGACAGATAAGACAATGCATTTTATGGGCCTTTTATCAGATGGCAATGTACATTCTCATATAGATCAGCTTTTTGTTCTTGTTAAAAAATCAGTGGAAGATGGTGCAAAAAAAATAAGAATACATGCACTTCTAGACGGTCGCGATGTTTATGAAAAGTCAGCGGTCGAATATATTACAAAAACAGAAGAATTTATTGAAAAATTAAATCAAGAGTTTCAGGTAGATATTAAAATTGCTTCAGGTGGTGGCAGAATGATAACCACTATGGATAGGTATAATGCTGATTGGTCGGTGGTTAAGAGTGGGTGGGATGCTCATGTTTTAGGAAAAGCCCGTTTTTTTAAATCTGCCAAAGAAGCTGTAGAAACATATTATGCGGAAGATGACAAGGCAACTGATCAATATCTTGATTCTTTCGTTATTGAAGAAGACGGTACTCCTGTTGGAACAATAGAAGATGGGGATTCTGTTGTTTTCTTTAATTTTAGAGGAGATCGTGCAATTGAAATATCAAGAGCATTTGAGGAAAAAGATTTTTCTGAATTTGACAGAGAAAGAGTTCCAGATGTTTTGTATGCAGGTATAATGGAGTATGATGGTGACTTGCATGTACCAAAACATTATTTGGTCAATCCTCCCCAAATAGAGAATTCTGTAACAGAATATATATGTGATGAAGGTATAAAGTCATTTGCTATATCAGAGACTCAGAAATATGGTCATGTCACTTATTTTTGGAATGGAAACAAATCTGGATATGTTAATGAAGCCCTTGAAACTTATATTGAAATACCTTCTGATAGAGTAAGGTTTGATCAAGCGCCTAAAATGAAGGCAAAAGAAATAACAGAGAAAACCATAGATCTTCTAAAAAGTAAGGAGTATAAATTTGGCAGACTTAATTTTGCCAATGGAGATATGGTTGGACATACTGGATCAGAAAGCTCAATAATTGAGGCTATGGAGACAGTAGATGAATGTGTATCTAAATTAATAGATGTTGTAATGGGTTTAGGAGGAATTGTTGTTGTAAGCGCTGATCATGGCAATGCTGACGAGATGTATACCGTTAAGAATGATAAAAAGGTTGTTAGCACCGCGCATTCTTTAAACAATGTTCCTTTTTCTATTATTGATTCAGGCTATAAAGAAGAGTATGAGTTAGCAGAACTTCCTCAAAAAGGACTTTCTAATATAGCATCAACGCTTTTAAATCTTCTAGGTTATCAAAAACCAGAAGATTACGATCCGTCATTAATAATGTTTAAATAAATTAAGGAGAGTTAGAATGGGTTTTAAAATTCCAGATACGCCTGAAGAGCTTTTTAGGCAGACTCAAAATATTTCTGATTTAAAGATTGGACAATGGATACCTTTCATCGCTGTTGTTATGGTGATTGTGTTTTTCGCATTGACAAGTTTCTATTCTGTAGGTCCAGATGAGGTGGGAATAATAAGAAAGTTTGGAAAGTACGAAAGAGTGACCTCACCAGGGCTTCATTGGAAACTGCCGTTTAATATCGAAAAATTAGACAAAGTAAAAGTTAAAAGAATTTTTAAAGAAGAGTTCGGCTTTAGAACATTAGAAGCTGGTATTAATACTAGGTATTCTACAAAAAATTATGATGAAGAAGCGATAATGTTAACAGGTGATTTGAATGTTTTAAATGTCACATGGATAGTTCAGTTTAAAGTTAAAGACCCTGTAAAGTTATTGTTTAACATAAGAAGCCCTCTAGAGACAATTAGGGATTTATCGGAAGCTGTTATGAGAGAGGTTGTTGGCGATAGTTCTGTGTCAGAGGCGCTTACAATGCGTAGGATTGAAATTAATCAAGAAGTACAAGATAAGCTTCAACAAACGCTTGATAGATACGATAGTGGAGTTCAAATAGAGACAGTTAAGCTTCAAGATGTTAAT
Organism: Candidatus Zapsychrus exili; assembly: GCA_030765585.1. Lineage (GTDB taxonomy): Bacteria > Omnitrophota > Gorgyraeia > Zapsychrales > Zapsychraceae > Zapsychrus > Zapsychrus exili. The sequence continues at coordinate 19,313 of JAVCCJ010000021.1, forward strand.
CCTCCAGACAAGGTTAAGCCTTCTTTTAATGAAGTAAACGAAGCAAAGCAAGAAAGAGAAAAGGTTGTTAATCAGTCTTGGGAGGCGTACAACAAAGTAATTCCTAAAGCAAAGGGTCAAGCTTCAAAAACGATTAGTGAAGCAGAAGGTTATGCTTTAGCTAGAATAAATAAATCAGAAGGTGATGCTACCAGGTTTAAAGAAACGTGGGAAGCATATAAGGAAGCAAAGAATGTAACTAGAAAGAGGTTGTATTTAGAAGCAATTTCAAGAGTTATCCCTAAAGTAGGGAAAATATACGTATTTGAGCCTGAGGCAAATTCAGTGCTTCCGCTGCTTAACATAAGTGAAGGGATGGGAAAAAATGAATAAAGTATTTAATGTTTTTATTTTTATTGCAATTCTTGCAGGAGTGCTTGCTTTTTCCGGGATTTTTTATACGGTAGATGAAACACAACAAGTAGTTGTAACGCAGTTTGGTGAGCCAATAGGTGATCCAATTTCAGATTCTGGTCTACATTTTAAAATTCCTATCACCCAGAAGGCCAATTATTTTGATAAACGAATTTTGCAATGGGATGGAGAGCCGAATCAAATACCTACAAGAGATAAGAGGTATATTTGGGTAGACACTATGGCAAGATGGAGAATTGTTGATGCACTTAAGTTTATGCAGTCAGTAAGAACTGAAAATAGTGCTCATGCAAGATTAGATGATGTTATCGATGCTGCAACGCGTGATGTTATATCTGGTCATAATTTGTCTGAAGCTGTAAGAAGTACGAACAGATTATTAGAATTAAGTAAAGATTTGGGATCTGAAGATTTCCAAATAGATGAGATGTCTTTAGAGCATTTAAAAGTTGGACGTGATGGTTTAAATAAGGAGATATTAAGAAAAGCTTCAGAGATTGCTCCTAATTATGGAATAGAATTAATTGATGTAAAAATAAAGAGAATCAATTACGTAAGAGAGGTTCGTGACAAAGTATACGACAGAATGATATCCGAAAGAAGACGTGCTGCTGAAAAATATCGTTCTGAAGGTCAAGGTAAAAAAGCAGAGATAGAGGGTAAAATGGCAAAGGAGCTAGAGCAAATACGTTCTGATGCTTATAAAGAGGCTGAAGAAGTAAAAGGTGTTGCTGATGCAGAGGCAATAAAGATATACGCAGAAGCCTATAACAAAGACCCAGAGTTCTACTCGTTCGTAAAGACGCTTGAAAGTTATGAAAAGACATTGGGAGAAGACACTACTTTGATTTTGTCAACAGATAACGAATTCTTTAAGCGTTTAGATGGAACAAGTTTAGAATAAATAACGTTACAAATGCTACAAGATAAAGACAAAGAGCTTGCAAAGAGAATGCGCGCCGCAAAGATCTTTAAGAGAGATATAGAGGAGAGCTTTGTTCTTTCTTCAGGTCCTGGAGGTCAAAATGTCAATAAGGTGTCTACCTGCGTTTTTTTAAAGCATATTCCAACAGATATTAAAGTGAAATGTCAGAAGTATCGTACGCAAATTGCAAACAGATACTACGCTAGATTATTGTTGGTTGAGAAAATAGAACAACAGAAAGAGAAGCGAGATAGAAGTGTCATTGCACTTAAAGAAAAGAAGAGGCGCGAGAACAGGAAAAGACCAAAATTCTTAAAAGAAAGAATCTTAGAGCAGAAAAAACGACGCTCTAAGATAAAAACCTCTCGCAAGAAAATAGATATTAAAAAAGCGGACTCACTATAGGAGATAGTCGTAAGATATGGTGTTTTTTGAATCAGAGAAATTAAAGAAAATTGTAATTTTATCCCTCATTCTTATCGTTGCCATAGGAGTATTCTTCAGATTTCATAATATAACAGAAAATCAATTTTTTTATTATGATGAAGGCATGTGGTTAAATGCAAATAGAGGCTTTGTTTCGGTTGTTAGCAATAATCCGCCTCAGAATTTTGGCGAAACATTAAAGATTTTAAATGTATCTTTAAAGCTTTCGTTGTCTAGCGCTAAGTCTTTGTGGCTGTTTTTATCCAACTTAAGAGGTTTGTTTGCTTCTGGAGATTCTTGGTATTTTTCTAGAATATTATCTGCAATATTTGGAACGCTTACGCTTTTACTCGTATTTCTTTTTAGTAAAAGATATCACTCTTCAAATAGGATAGCATTGTTATCTGTCGCATTATTAGCTATTTTACCTAGCCATGTATACTATTCCCGCCTAGCATTACAAGAATCTTTGAGCACATTTTGTTTTTTAGCAGGATTATATTTTTATGTATTTCCTCGCAAGTTTAGCATTAGAACGTTTATATCTGGGGCATTCTTTGCGCTCGTGTTTTTTTCTAGTTACAGGATGATAATAATACCTGTTATTATTGGGTTTTGTGAGTTTTTTATTAGTTTTGCAGAAAAACAAAAGATTAATTTTAGAAAATATTTTTATAATACACTTACGTTTTTCTTTTTCATCTTTGTTATAGGTAGTATTAATAACGGTGAAAATATTTACGTAACTTTCGCATGGATGTTTCATCAGTCTAATCTAGCTAGGGGACATTTTAGTTTTATAAATTTATTTTCATATCCTTATTATTTGTTTAAATTGGAAAGTGTCTTTTTTGCACTTTTATTCTTTGCAAATGTGTATTTTATTAAGAAAAAAGAATATAAATGTCTTCTTCCATTTGCATTAAGCATGTTTCTTATGGCGCTTTTTTCTTTTCCTCAAGAGAAGGGTGTTAGATATCTGTGTTCAGCAATGCCTTTGATGGTTTTGGCAGTATCTTCTGTAGTCGCTGTCTTACTAGACAGAAAAAGAAAAGACTTAACAAAAATAATCGCGATTTTCCTAGTTGTTTTCATGAGCTTGGTACATTTGGTAAAAGCCAGAGAAATAATTCAATTTAAAACAGATTATGAAACATCTGTAGAGGATATTGCTAAAGTTATGCCTAATGCTAAAATCGTATCCACGCAAGATATGGTGCAATCTTTATATGTTGAAAAGCGTAGTAATGTTGTTGAGGCTCCGCGTGATTTCAAGAGACTTCTTACGTATTACGCTAAGGGATTTAGGTATCTGGTTGTATGCCCACAAGCTTATTTATCTTATACGGAAGATAAGGCGAGATTTAGTTCAAAGCTTGGAAATTATTTAAATTTTGTTACTTTAAACGTGCCCCCTGTAAAAGTTTATAAACACTTTAGCCCTGCGCTTCTTGAAAGATTTGTGCTTGAGCATAATGAAAATTTAATAAATTCAATTAAGTTTTTAAAATTGGCACAAGAAAAGAACTTTGGAAGTTTGAAAGTTTACAGTTTAAATCAATGTTTAGTAGTTATGCGAAAGTTAGCTGAGTCGCAAAATTAGAGATAAGTCATTATGAATAAAATATCTATAAAATGGATTGCGTTGTTTGTAGTAGTTGTTCTTATTGTTGCAGCTTTTTTCTTATTGTTTTTAATTGGTGATACGGAAAATGAAAAATATAGCGAGACGAGCTTCGATATGGGTACTGTTATTCGTCTAGATGTTTGTGTAGATAAAGCAAATGAAAATATAATAGATGAGGTATATGATGCTGTCTTAAATAGGATAGAGGATATATCGATAAAGATGAGTAGTTTTGACAAAAATAGCGATATATATAATATAAACAATTCAAACCTTAAGCCAGTAGTAGTTAGTGGCGATACTTTTTATCTCATAAAAAATTCTATTCGTTTTTCTCAGCTTACAGATGGAGCGTTTGATATTACTGTGGGGCCTTTAATTAAGTTATGGAAAAAGAGTGAAAAGCAGGGCATTGCTCCTATAGAGGAAAATTTAAAGGATGTTCTTAGGTATGTAGGATATGAAAATATTAAGACTTTAGTGAATAATAATTTAAAGCTACTGAAGCGCTCTACAAGCATTGATTTAGGTGCTATTGCAAAAGGATATGCAGTTGATGAAGCAGCGAGGATATTTAGAGAACATGGTATTAATAATTTTCTTATAGATGCTGGAGGTGACATTTATGCTGGAGGGCTTAATTGTGATGGCGAGTTGTGGAAGGTTGGCATTAGAGATCCTCGTAATGGATTAGAGATAATAGATATAGTTGAAATAAGTGATATGGCGATAACGACCTCCGGCGATTATGAGCAATTTTATGAAATAGATGGAAAAAAGTTTTCTCATATTATAAACCCAAAAACAGGTTATCCTGAGCAAGAAATAATAAGCGCAACAGTAATAGCTCCAAAGGCAAAGGATGCAGATGTTTTTTCAACTGCGCTATGTGTTCTAGGCAAAAGAAGAGGCGCAGATTTGATAGATTCTTTGGGAGTAGGGTATGCAAGTTTTATTATAGAGCAAAGTGAAGATGGGCTTGATATGTCTGAAAGTGTACAATATAAAAATTTTAAAGCAAAAAATTAAGTATTTGCTATAATAAAAACTTATAAATAATTAAAATTAATAGGAATATTAATGTGAAACAGTATCTTGAACTTATTAAATATATTATAGATAATGGGGAGAAGAAGGAAGATCGCACAGGAACTGGTGCGATAGCTGTTTTCGGATATCAGACAAAATACGATTTAAGGGATGGCTTTCCATTGCTTACCACAAAAAAAGTTTTATTTTCCGCTGTTGTTTATGAGTTGCTTTGGTTTCTTCGTGGCGCAACCAATATAAACGACGATTTGGCAGAACATACTTCAATATGGAATGCTTGGGCAAATGAAGATGGTGAGCTTGGACCTATTTACGGATATCAATGGAGGAAGTGGGAAAAGTTTGTACACGACAAAGAAAGCGATACATATCGTAAGGAGCATGTTGATCAAATAAGTGGCGCTATTGATATGATTAAGAATAATTCTAATTCAAGACGCATTATTGTAAGCGCTTGGAATCCATCAGATATAGATAGGATGGCTCTTCCGCCGTGTCATGCTTTTTTTCAGTTCTATGCAGTAAACGGCAGATTAGATTGTCAGCTATATCAGAGATCAGCTGATGTTGCGTTAGGTGTGCCATTTAATATAGCAAGCTACTCGCTATTGTTAGCTATGGTTGCTTTAGAATGCGGACTGACTCCGGGTATATTTGTCCATACTTTAGGAGACGCCCATATTTATTTAAATCATATAGATGGAGTAAATGAGCAGCTTACAAGAACTCCAAAAGTTTTGCCTAAATTAAAGTTGGCTCAAAAAGATGTTCTAGATATGACTTTTGATGATATAGGCATTGAAGATTATAATCACGATTCATTTATAAAATTTCCAATTGCAGTATGAGACCATTAAATATAATAGTTGCAGTAGATAAAAACTTTGGAATTGGCAAAGACGGGATACTTCCCTGGCATTTGTTAGCAGATTTAAAGCATTTCAAAGAAATTACTACAAATATAGATGGCGCTGGTAAAAAGAATGTTGTGATAATGGGCCGAAAGACATGGGATTCATTGCCAGACAAGTTTAAGCCTCTTGCCAACAGAGTAAATGTTGTTTTAACAAGAAATAAAGACTTAGAGCTTCCATGCGGCGTAATTAAGGCTGAGAATTTAGATATTGCTCTTGAGCTTATTGAAAAGATTTCTGATTGCAAAATTGATAGAGTGTTTGTTATAGGCGGCACAGAATGTTACGAGGCAGCGTTATCAAATAACATTCTTGATAAATTTTACATTACTCATATAGAGCAAGATTTTATTTGCGACACTTTTTTTCCAGTAAAGAAGGAAGATTTAGAAAAAGATTACGAGAGACTATCTTTTACTTCTATGCATGAAGAAAACGATGCTGTATTTTATTTTGCTGAATATAGAAAGTTATAAACAATGATTACAATGTTTGTTTTATTTATTGGTATAATTTTAGCTTCAGGGCTTTGCTCTATGTCTGAGGCAGCTGTATTGAGCCTTCCGTCGATACGCGCAAAAGTTCTTTGTCAACAAAAGAAGCCAAATTCAAAAGATCTTCTTTATGTAAAAGAGCATATATCGTATGTAGTAGCATCAATTGTCATTTTAAACAATGCTATAAATATCATAGGTTCTATTTTTATTGGTCAGCAGGTAATTGTTAAGTTTGGAAATCAATGGTTAGGCATTGCATCAGCGGTTATTACTTTTAGTATTATTGTTGCATCTGAGATAATTCCAAAGACAATAGGTGAAAGATATAAGACAACAATATCTTTATTTGTTGCAAAACCGCTAAGGATTATTCTTTTTATTTTTAGTCCAATTGTGTTTGTAATAGTTAGGGCAACAAAAGTATTTTTAAAGTCTGATAGAAGATTTCCAAGAGTTACAGAGGAAGAGATTAAAATAATGCTTAAGTTGGCGCGCGATGAAGGGGAAGTAGAAATAGACGAAGAGGTTTTGTGCAATCGTGTATTTAAGCTAAACGATATTCGTGCGGCTCAAATAATGAAGCCAATAGACAAAATTTATGCGTTGCCAGGGAATAAGACTTTAGAAGAAGTTAAAGATACTATAATAAATTCTCGCTACAGTAGGATAGCTGTTTACGATCGTGACCCTAAAGATTTTGTAGGCGTTGTCCAACAGAGAGTTCTTTTAAGAGAGATAGCAAAAGATAATTATAAGGCATATGTTCGCGATTTTATGATAAAGCCTATATTTGTTAATTGGTTTATGAAAGCAGATACTTTGCTTGAAAAGTTTCAGGTCAACAATCAGCATCTTTTTATAGTACAAGATGCTCAGGGAAAAGACGTAGGCTTAGTTACGATGGAGGATGTTTTAGAGGAATTGTTTGGTGAGATTTATGACGAAAAAGATGTCGCTCGTCAGGGAATTAATAAAACTTAAGAGAGGTATTATGGAAGATTTAATAGCAAAGTCCTTAAATTTAATTGATCTAGTTGATTATGCTAAAGGCGCTGTTGTAAGTAAGCAAATTATAAAAGAAGAGAAGGGGAACGTTACATTGTTTGCATTTGATCAAGGTGAGGGGCTAAGCGAGCATACTGCTCCTTTTAATGCTCTAGTATATATTGTTGATGGAGTCTCTGAAGTAATAATAGAAGGTAATTCACATAATTTAAGTAAGGGGCAAATGATTATTATGCCAGCAAATAAACCGCACGCTCTTAAGGCGATAGAGCGTTTCAAAATGCTACTTGTTATGATAAGGGCCTAATTTGAAGAATACAAAATTTGTAATAATTTTAATTTGTATATTTTTTCTTACAGGGTGTATTTTCTTTAGAAAAAATCCTAAGAAGCTTATGAAAGTATCGTATGGCAGTCTTTATGATGTTAAAAGTGGTCAAATAATAAATAGTAGTTTTTTGAAAGGTGGAAAGTATGTGCTAGTAATACCGTTTAAAGCAGGTACTAGCGTTGCTGCAACGGAAGGCTTAGATAAAGTGTCTTTGATGATAGTAAGAGGAGTTTATGATGTGTTAAAAGAAGAAAACTCTAGACTAGAGGTTCTCGGCGCTGACAAGACAGAAAAAGGTGATTTTCTTATAGAGGGTCATATAAAAAATATGCATAAGCTTAAAAGATTAAGTAAGTGGATATTACTGAGAAAGAAAATGGTCTTAGGGGTCCAGGGGAGAGTTACAGATATTAAAACAGGTGATATGATTTTAAGATTTGAAGATGAAATAATATCGAACACATCTAAACACTCTTATAAAGATTTAGGTCACCTTATAGGAAAAAATATAGGACGCTTTTTGATGCATGCTGATGGCGTTAAGAAAGCTTCGCAACCTTAAAATTTTTTAGAAAAGTAAAGATTCCTTGGTGTAGATAAAAAGCGATGTCTCATATTGTCCTATTCGATAAGAAATAAAGAAAGGTAAGTTTTATGTTTATTGTTACGGGAGCAGCTGGTTTTATAGGAAGTGCTATTTTAGCCAAGCTAAATGAATTAGGAATAAATGATTCAATAATTGTAGATTGGATGCAAGGAGAAGACGATCCTAAAGCAAAAAATATAGTTAATAAGAAATATTCCAAGTATTTAGATAAAGATGAGCTTCTAGATTTGATTTCAAAAGACCAGATAGACTCTAGCGTTGATTGTTTAATTCATATGGGTGCGTGTAGTTCGACCACACTGCAAGATGCTGAGCATTTTAGAACCAATAATCTTGAATATACAAAAACTCTTGCATACTGGGCGCTGAAGAATAATGTTAGATTTATTTATGCAAGTTCTGCAGCAACATACGGAGCAGGTGAGGTAGGATACAAGGATGACGATGAAACTATATTAAAATGTAAGCCGCTTAATTTATATGGTCAATCTAAACAGGATTTTGATATTAGTGTGTTTGAACACGGACATCTGGATAAAATGGTAGGGTTGAAATTTTTTAATGTATTTGGTCCTAATGAATATCATAAAAATGATATGAGAAGCGTTGTTGCAAAAACCTATAAAACAGTTGTTAAAGAGGGAAAAATAAAACTTTTCAAGTCTTATAAACCAGAATATGCCGACGGAGAACAAAAAAGAGACTTTATATATGTTAAGGATGCGGTTGATATGGTTATGTTTTTTGTAGAAAATAGAGATATTTGTGGAATATTTAATGTTGGCACAGGTAATGCGAGAACATGGAATGATTTAGCTAATGCTCTTTTTAAGGCAGCTGGAAAAGAGTCAAATATCGAATATTTTCCAATGCCAGAAAGTTTAAAAGCTAGATATCAATATTTTACAGAAGCAGATATGAGCAAAATACGTAGTTGCGGATATGACAAACCATTTACAAGTCTAGAAGATGCAATTTGCGATTATGTGAGTTATCTTAAAGATAAAAGTTATTGGTAATTAATTTAGGAGAATATTGTTATGTTTTATCTTATTATAGTTTTTACTGCTGTGGCTTGTTTTGTTGCAGGACTAATAATTATTGTTCGTGAATATCGCACTTCTAAGGTAAATGTACAAGCTCCATTAATTTCTGATGTGATAGGAGATTATGATGCAAATGTTTTAGATAATGCGAAAGAGCTTAAAAAAGAAGCAGAAAGCTCTTCTATAGTAAAGCATATGATCGATGAGAATTTAGGTGCTAATAGCAAGCAAAAGTTTCTTTTATTACAAAATCAAACTTTTGCTTGCTATTAGCACCTAAATTCTCA
>JAVCCJ010000055.1 GCA_030765585.1 Candidatus Zapsychrus exili
ATAGCTTCCTTGGTTGCCTCACAAAATCTTACGTTTTTTAACCTTTTAGCACCATTTAAATCCGGCTTGTCTCTATAAAACTTTACCTTAATCCATTGGCTTCTGAATCTTTCGGAAAGCTTACGATGAATGTTGGTCATTTTGCTATCTCCTTCTTTAGTATTTTTTCTGCAATTTCATCCAGAATTTTAGCACCACTTCTATCTTTATTAAACTGAATGAATGGTTTGCCAGAGTCTCCTGATTTAATCATCAAAGGCTCAAGTGGAATCCGTCCTAAAAATGGAACTTTTAAATCTTTAGAAGCCTTTTCACCACCTCCTATCCCAAATAAATCTACTTCTTTTCCGCAGTGAGGACATACAAAACCACTCATATTCTCAATTATTCCTGTAACCGGCACTTTTAACTGTTCAGCAAATAACACACTCTTCCTGGAATCTAAAATAGCTACATCTTGTGGGGTTGTAACCACTATAGCCCCAGCCATATCAGGTATAAGCTGACATATACTTAGAGGTTCATCTCCTGTACCAGGAGGCGAATCAATAATTAAATAATCCAGTTCTCCCCAATTAACATCACTTAAAAACTGTTTTATAGCTATCATCTTGAGGGGGCCTCGCCAAATAACCGGCTGATCCGGGTTGTATCCAATTAAGGCTAGACTAATTGCCTTTAAATTAGGCAACACTCTTGCAGGTTCTATCCCTAAATCAGAATTCATCAGTTTTACATCTTCAATGCCTAACATCTTAGCAATATTTGGGCCATGAAGATCTATATCCAATATACCGGTTTTATATCCTTTAATGGCTAACCCATATGCTAGATTAACAGAAACTGTAGTCTTACCAACTCCGCCTTTTCCACTTATGACAACCAACTTGTTTTTTATCTTAGAGAGGTTCTCTTTAAGACGTTTTTCTTGTTGCAACTGTTGTTCTTTTTCTTGCTGTGTCTGCATAAATTAGCCTCCTTTTATATTTACTGTTGTATTTTCTTCTTACCCACTAAAATCCAATGATGCTTTTCTTTATACTCTTCTATTTCATAACCCGAACTATTAAAATAAGCATAAATATAGTCCTTACTAACTCCGGCATTTTCATGCATGTGCCCTTCATTTCTGTGTACACTGCCTATGATCTTCATCCCTTGTTTATTAAAATCAGCTATTACGAGTTTGCCATTTGGACATAATACCCTGTCAATCTGAAAGAGAATATTGTCGACTTCTTCTGTGTGATGGAAGAAATTTACTATAACAATTGTATGAAAACTTTTATCTTTAAAAGATAACAATCGTGCATCCATATTATAAAATACTACGTTAGAAAGTAGTTTCTCATAAGCAAGATTTAAAAATGCTTTCTTTAAAGATTCTTTGTTATTATCTATTGAGATAAATTTATAACCTCCCTTTGCCAAAGCCAATGCTGTATAACCATTGCCAGAGCCAATTTCTAAAATTTTATTTTTTATGGGTTGTGCCTTTTGTAAAATAAAATCTCCGGTATTTACAAAATTAACCCCAAATTTTTTATATAGTTCAACTCGTCCTTTAAAATGTTTGTGATTCTCTGCTATCTCTCTCTGTGTGACATTTGGTATATACTTCATGATAATTTTTCCTTTAATCTATCCCAGATTTTACAAATCTCTTCTTTCGACCTTCCCTCCGGATATTCTATAATTGTCTTTCCCTTTACCATCGCATCTACAATGGACTTATCAAAACCTATCTTGCCTAACATCTCCACATTATTATCGTGACAATATTTTTCTATTTTTTCTGTCATTTCCTTATTCAAATCATATTTATTCACAACTAATTTGACCAAAATACCAAAATGTCTCATAACTTTGATAACCCTATCCGCATCGTGTAATCCTGACAAGGTTGGCTCAGTTATAACTAAGGCACAATCTACTCCTGAAATAGAAGCAATAACAGGGCAGCCTATACCTGGAGCACCATCTATAATTACAAGATCTGCTTTATTCTGTTCGGCAATTTCTTTTGCCTTTTTTCTCACTAATGTTACAAGCTTTCCTGAATTTTCTTCTGCTATTCCGAGCTTTGCATGAACCATTGGCCCAAATCTTGTCTCAGAAACAAACCACTCACCTGCTGTATTCTCTTCCATCTTTATTGAATCGGTCGGACAAATATGACTGCAAAAAGCACAGCCTTCACAGGAAACAGGGTCTACTACAAAATCGTCGCTTATAGCGGAAAATCTACATATAGATACACATTTTCCGCATTCAATACATAGCTTTCTATCTATAAAAGCAGTCTTGCCACTTTTAAATTCATACCTTTCTTTTACATCTGGTTTTAATAAAAGATGTAAATCTGCAGCATCGACATCACAATCTGCCATCACCTTATTTTCAGCTAATGCTGCAAAGGCACCCGTAATCACGGTTTTGCCCGTTCCGCCTTTTCCGCTTATAACAACAATTTGTTTCATGCTAGCCCTTTCTTGAAATTTAATCCTATAAGCATAATCTACCCGAAACATCCTGAGCAGCTAATGCAAGAGGATATACTGTTGGTGCGCTAGTTAAATAAGGATGAGTGGCCATTTGTAATGTTTCTAATTCCGTAAAAGACATTCTCTTTTGAATAGCAACTCCTATAATATTTACTATTTCACCGCAAGATATTCCTCCAGCAACTTGACCTCCCAGTAAAATGCCTGATTGTTTTGAAAAAATCAATTTGACCTTTATGTTACTTGCGCCAGGTAAAGTTGCAGGGTGTTTATCTTTTCCGCTAACCTCACCGATTCCAATTTCAAAACCTTCTTTCTTAGCAATATTCTCTGTAAGACCAGCTGAACCCAATACTAATCCATCAATATATGTAGAATAAATAGCAATGGTCCCCTTGTTTTCACGTATTACTTTTAATTTATAAAGATTAGCTCCGGCAATTCTTGCCTCAGCAGTAGCTGTTGAAGCAAGCATAACAGATGTATTTTTGCGTGTATAAAAATCTATTTTACAAACACAATCTCCTACTGCAAAAATATCAGGATCAACTGTTCTCATATACTCATCTGCCCATATGCCTTTACCTCTACCTATATCTAAACCAGCCTCCTGGGCTAATTTTGTATCAGGATAAGCTCCTATCCCTAAAATAACAGCTTCTATTGCAAGTTCTTTGTTATTTGATAATTTAACTTTATTAATTTTTTCATTTCCACAAAATTCTTCAACACGGGTATTAGTTAATATCTTTACCCCTTTTGATTTTAATTTCTCTTCAGCCAGTTTTGAAAATTCTGAATCAAAAGAATTTGCCAATAAATTAGGGAGAAGCTCTACTAAAAATACATTTAATCCCTCTATCTCAGAAAGTTCATCAGCAAATTCAATGCCAATAAACCCGCCCCCTATTATTAAAACATTTTTTGCTTTTTTAATCTCTGCCATTGCATTTTTTAGATAATCCATATTTTTATATATAAGATAAATTCCTTTTTTATCGCTACCTGCAATGGAAGGTAAAATTGGAGCTGAGCCTACAGCAAGAATTAATTTTTCATAACAATATCTTTTGTTATTTTTTGTCTCAATTACCTTGTTATTGCGATCTATTTTTATTGCTTTGTCTACCACGACTTCAATACCTTTTTTTTCTAATGCCTCTGTACCTAATTTATTCTCATCGGGCGCATTGAGGCTCTTGATCATATAAGGAATTCCACAGGGAATTACTCCGTTTTCTATATCCTTTATAAGTAAAATATTTTTATCTGTATAATATTTTTTAGCAGTTGCGGCACTCACTATTCCTGCAGGGCCACCGCCTACTATTAGAATATCAGTTTTTTGCTCCACTAAATCCTCCAATTTTTTTGATCATTTTAAACAACTCACTAAATTGATGACGGCATTCAGGAAATGCCTCGACAATTGTTTCACCTTTTGAATAAGCCATGGCTATTTCTTTCTTAAACGGAATCTCCATAAGTATCGGTATATTATTTTTTTTGCAATAATCATGTGTATCTTTATTGCCAAGATCTGAGCGATTAATAACAACGCCAAAAGGTATCTTAAGCTTTCTCAAGACTTCAACTGCTAATACTAAATCATTGAGTCCAAACGGTGTAGGCTCAGTAACAAGGACGCAAAAATCACTGTTTTTTATTGACGCAATAACAGGACAAGATGTCCCTGGAGGGGCATCAATTATAACTGTTCTGGTTAAATTCGAATGCTCCTTAACAGCCCTTATGAGAGGAGGAGACATGGCTTCTCCTATATTTAATCTACCATGCCCAAACTGTAAATCATCCTTAGTGCCTATCTCCACAAAGCCTATTTCTCTGTTAACTTCTTTTATTGCATTTTGAGGACAAAGATTGCTACACGCACCGCAACCATGGCAAAGTTCTGGAAAAACCAAGACATTATCATTTAATACAGCAATTGCATTGTATTCGCAAACCTCTGCGCACCTGCCGCAATAATTACACTTACTCTCATCAACCTTAGGAATAGGTATAGGTACAGAAAACTTAGCATCTATTTCTGGCTTTATAAAAATATGTGAATTAGGTTCTTCAACATCGCAATCTAAAAGTTGAACATTTGGAATAGACAGAGATAAGTTAACTGCAATTGTTGTTTTGCCTGTTCCGCCTTTACCGCTTGCAATTGATATAATCATTTTATCCTCGCAGCATCTTTGTCCCGCATTTAGGGCAATTCATATTGTAACAAGGAACGCCCACTTTATGTGGTGTACTCAAATTGCAGTTTGGGCATACACACGCTCCACTAGGTCCTGCACCTGGACGATTACCACCCATTCTACCTCTTCCGCCACCTCTCCCCATACGACGACCTGTTCCTGGACCTTGTCCTAAAGGACCTGTTCCGTCTCCGAATGGCATATCAATCACCCCCCCCTACTTCTGTAAAGACAATGCCTCACTTGGGCATTCGCTTAGACAAGCGCCACATTCTACGCATTCATCATTTACAACTGCTTTATCTTTTTCAATCTTTATTGCCTGAGCTGGGCAAATATCTACACAACTTCCACAGCCAGTGCACTTTTTTAAATTAACCTTTACTGACATTTCTGCTCACCTCTATTATTTATTTGGTGGCATACCAAACTTCGAGTTAACGCTAGGACCTTGCGTTGGGTTTAATTCACCTTTTTTGTATTTCTCAATGGCTTCTTTTACCGAACCTGATACTCCTGTAACAACATCAACCTTTGCTGCCTGCAATGTCTGGAATGCATTAGGTCCTACATTTCCTGTTAGAACAGCTTTTGCACCTTTACTTGATACCAGTTGCCCTGATTGAATACCTGCTCCTCCTGAACTTTCAATATTAGGATTCTCTATTGCCTCAAACTCTGAATTATCCGTATTAGCGATAAGAAAATACTGACATCTGCCAAATCTCGGATCAATCTTAGAATCCAATGTATTACCCTGTGACGTTATGCATATTTTCATGTCAACACTCCTTCTCTTCTGGATGGTCACAAACAGTCTTGTCCAAGCCATAGCCTTTGCCTGCGCCAGGTTTACAAAGACTTTCGCCACCCTGAAGCGTATTGTTTTTAATCTTTCCTATCACCTCATCTATTTTACCGCTCACTCCAACTATTGCCTTTATGCCTATTTCATTAAAAATTCCTGTTGCCCTCATGCCCATTCCGCCAGCTACTATGCACTCAACTCCTTTTGAATGCAGAAATTGTGGTATAGCTCCTGGCTGATGACCTGGGTTCGGCACTACTTCCTTGTTTTTTACATCTTTGCCATCAATATCAAGGATTGTAAATTCCGGGCATCTTCCAAAATGAGCTGAAACAAAACCTCCATCTGTAGATATTGCTATTTTCATAAGTTTTCCTCCTAAATGTCTGTTCTCGGTTCAGACTAATCAAAATAGTGCCCTGACCGAGCATCAAAAATGTTATTCCTGTTTTCCTGCTGACTCAAGGGTCTTGATACGATCCTGGACATCCTGTAACTGCTGTTTCAACAACTTTGACTCTTCCTTTAATATACCCATCTCCTCTTTAGCTGTAGGTTCAGGATCACATGCTGGGCCATAATACGGTGTACCATAAACATAAGGATATGCTCCTCGCCAGCCACTGCCAAAGCCTCTGCCTCCACCATGCCCACGACCTCTACCCAATCTTCGGCCAAATCCAAACAGGCCTCCACCTCTTGGATTCATGTAGCCTGGAACAGAATGACCAGCACAGTACCCTTCACCTCTCCCTGTCCTTGGACCTAGACCCTGAGGACCAGTTCTATCTCCTGTTGGCATAACTAACACCCCCTCTCTTATTACTATTGAAACCCATTGTCATTAACAACGAAAAAAAATATTATTTCTTTTTACATTCACTACATAATCCATAAAACTGGATAAGGTGATTTGTGATCTTAAAATCATACTTCTTGGAAAGACCCTTCTCTGTCTGATTAAGCAACTCTACCTCTTCATCAATAAAATCTGTATAATCAACAACCCTACCACAGCTTGTGCAAACCAAATGATGGTGATGCCTAGCGCCTTTTGGGCCTTCTGATAACTCATATCGTGCTCTCCCATCACCAAAATCAAACTTA
>JAVCCJ010000105.1 GCA_030765585.1 Candidatus Zapsychrus exili
CTGGGTTCCACATATGAAGCTGTCCGGACGAGCTCCAAACATTATTTCCAAAATGAGGATCCGCCCCTCCACCGGTTAAACCTAAAATAATTGCATCAAATTCAAAAGTACCAGTAAGTTTGCTTACAAGTGTATTAAATTCTAATATTTTAAAATTGACCTTCATTCCTAGTTTCTCTAAATCATAACGAATTATTCCAGCTATTTGAATTCTTTCAACCGCCCCAGCATTAGTGTATAAATTAAACTCAATTGCCTTACCCTGATCATCTTCTAAGACACCATCACCGTCTCTATCCAAATATCCTGCATCAGCTAAAATTCCCTTGGCTTTCTCTAAATCATAATCGTACTTAACAACATCGTCGCTGTGCCAAAATCCTTTCGCAGGACTTATTGAAGAGTTCTGCGGATATCCTAACCCATTCATTAAAATCTCAATAATTTTAGCTTTATCAATTGCGTACGCAACAGCTTTTCTAAAGCTAACATCAGAAAACCATCTTAATTTATGAGGTTCTACAAATGGCTTTTGAAAATCAGAATTCAAACCTTGGTTCTGATTGAAGAAAACAAAATTTGTACCAAACCCAGGACCTGTATCGTAAACAGTAAAATCTCTATTGTCTTCCTCTGGCTTAAGCAATGGATAGTCACTGCCACGAACTCCGTAATAATCTAATTCTCCGTCTAAAAACTTCAAAAGCGCTGTATCAGCATTTTGCACAATTAGATAAATAATGCCATCCAAGTAAGGCAGCGCATCTCCCTCTTTTGAATGTTTCCAGTACAAAGAATTTCTACCAAAAACTATTCGCTCACCAGGTCTGTATTGAGAAAGTTTGAAAGGTCCAGTTCCTACGATTTCAGATGGATTGGTATCAATTCCCCAAGTAAAATTAAACTTGTTAGCATCTACTGCTTCTCTTAATTTATGCTCAGGCAATATCGCTTGACCCATCGACCTTAAAAAAGGTGCGAATTTAACAGGCAAAACAAACCGAACCGTGTAATCGTCTATTCTTTTAACTTCAAATATCTTTCCCTCAATTGCAAAGATATCTCGTGAAGAATTAGGGATTTTATCATTGTAAATAAGGTCATTAAAGGTAAAGACTACATCATCTGCACTAAACTTTTCGCCATCGTTCCAGTAAACATCTTGACGCAAAATAAAATCCCACGTCAAGCCATCCTCGCTTACGGTCCAACTCCTCGCAAGATTAGGTTCAACGCGAAGATTATGGGCATTTGTTTTTGTTAGACCTTCAAATATAAGACTTGTTACTGCTGTAGTGGATGTCTCTTTGGCTAGTATGTCATTAAATGACTTTGGGTCTGATGTAGTAGATAGAACTAGCTTGCCTCCATACTTATAGTTGGAGTCAGCTGCTGCATAAGAGAAACATGCAAAA
The DNA here is from genome assembly GCA_030765585.1 of Candidatus Zapsychrus exili. Classification (GTDB taxonomy): domain Bacteria; phylum Omnitrophota; class Gorgyraeia; order Zapsychrales; family Zapsychraceae; genus Zapsychrus; species Zapsychrus exili. The sequence goes on from JAVCCJ010000105.1 coordinate 1,416, forward strand.
GATGCAGTTATTAAAAAAAGAACAAGGACATTTTTTAGTGAAAAGACTGCTCTTGTCAATTGGATAGAACCTTAATGTTAGAAAGAAGTTTATTTTATTCTACTATTGGAACTTCAGCTGGAGCTTCAACTGGAACCTCAGCCTGAACTTCTGCAACTTCTTGTGTTTGCTCTGTTTGAACTTCAACAGTATCTGGTATCAGTGATTTATCTTTTCTAGATGATATAAATGCAAGACTCAAAGATGTCACAAGAAAAACTATAGAAAGAACTGTTGTTCCTTTTATTAAAAATTCGTTTGTCTTTGCTCCAAACATAGACTCAGCTGATGAAAAAGCCTCGGTAAGCCCTCCTCCGCGACCAGATTGCATCAAAATCACAGTAACCAATAAAACACTGACTATAACATGTGCAAAAATAATAAGACCTGTCATATTTACCTCACTTGTTAACAATTTTAAATTTGTATTTTATATTGCGCCTTTTACAATACCTGTAAATAAATCACTTTTTAAACTTGCTCCACCTACTAATGCGCCATCAATATCAGGCTGCGACATTAATTCTTTAACATTTTCTGGCTTAACACTTCCACCATATTGAAGACGAACACCATCTGCTATTTCTTGACTATATAATTTCGCTAGAAGATCACGAATAAATTTATGAACCTCTTGTGCTTGATCAGGAGTTGCTGTCTTGCCTGTACCAATTGCCCAAACAGGCTCATATGCAAGAATTAGTTTGCTCATCTCCTCTGACGAAAGACCAGCTAAAGATTCTGTGCATTGTTTTTCTATTACATCAAAAGCTTGCCCAGCTTCTCTTTGTTCTAAAACCTCTCCAACGCATACAATAGGAGTAAGATCATGTGCTAAAGCTGCTTTAATCTTTTTATTTACAGTCTCGTTTGTTTCGCCAAAATACTGTCTTCTTTCAGAATGGCCTACAATAACGTATTGGGCTCCAGCTTTCTTGACAATTTCAGCTGATATCTCCCCTGTAAACGCACCAGAATCTTCCCAATAAATATTTTGAGCACCTAAACCTATATTTGTATCAAGAATAATATCGCTTACGTCTCTCAAAGAAACAGACACAGGACAAACAACAATATCAACTTCCGTCACATCTATTAATTCTCTTTTAAGAGCTGTTACAAGCTCCATTGCATCATCTGCCGTTTTATTTAATTTCCAATTTCCTGCTATGATTGGTTTGCGCATTTTTAATCTCCTCTTTTTATTGTCATCCTCGCGTAAGCGGGGATCCATTGATCATTTAAAACATAGATTCCTGCCCGTAAAGGGACGTGGTCCCAACGGGACTTTACGTGCCTACGCAGGAATGACAAGCTATTTTTTAATACTAAATAGTATCATTTATCTGTTAATGCAGCTATACCTGGAAGTTCTTTTCCTTCTAAAAATTCTAAAGAAGCTCCACCACCTGTTGATATATGTGTCATTTTTTCTTCTACATTAAACTTTTTAGCAGCAGCAGCTGAATCGCCACCACCTACAATAGTTGTGCAATCATCTAAGGTTGCTAAACATTCTGCTATTTGCTTAGTACCTTCTGCATAAGCATCTTTCTCAAAAACACCTACTGGACCATTCCATACAACTGTCTTTGCAGTTGCTAAAACTTCTTTAAATCTTGCTATTGTCTTTGGACCAATATCTAGGCCTTCAAATCCAGGTTCAATAACATCAACTGTTTTTCTGGTAGCTGGGTCTGCGTTAAAATCGTCTACAACAACAAAATCTTGACTTAGCTCAATATTAACACCTTTTTCTTTTGCTTTATCCAACAATTCTTTTGCAATATCAACTTTATCTGCCTCAAGCAAAGAATTTCCAATTTCTTGTCCTAATGCTTTTAAAAACGTATACGCCATACCTCCACCAACAAGAATCGAATCTGCCTTATCAAGAAGATTTTCTATAAGCATAATCTTATCAGACACTTTTGCCCCACCTAAAATTACAACAAAAGGTCTGACAGGGGCTTGAACAGCCTTACCTAAATAATTAATTTCTTTCTCTAAGAGAAACCCAGCTGCTGACTCTAAATGTTTAGCTATTCCTTCTGTTGAAGCGTGTGCACGATGAGCAGTTCCGAACGCATCATTTACATAAATTTCAGCTAAAGAAGCAAGCGCTAAAGCAAAATCCGAATCATTCTTAGTCTCTTCTTTATGAAAACGTAGATTTTCTAAGAGAACAACTCTTTTATCTGATGCATCAA
>JAVCCJ010000016.1 GCA_030765585.1 Candidatus Zapsychrus exili
AAGCCCTCCACGATATAACCTTAGATGTTTTTGAAGGAGAATCGATCGGGATTATCGGACCTAATGGTGCAGGTAAGTCGACTTTGTTACTTCATCTAAACGGGATTTTAAAAGGGAATAGTCATATCAGAATATTTGATATAGAGGTAAATGATAAGAATTTAACTCATATTAGGAGTAAAGTAGGATTGGTTTTTCAGGATCCAGACAATCAACTTTTTATGCCGACGGTTTTTGATGATGTTGCTTTCGGTCCTATTAATATGTTATTGCCAAAAAATGAAGTGAAATTATCCGTGGAAGGGTCTTTAAAAGAAGTCGATATGCTTGGTTCTATTGGCCGGGCATCACATCATTTAAGTTTTGGCGAGAAAAAAAGAGTTTCTATTGCGACTGTTTTATCAATGAAACCCGAGATAATGGCATTAGATGAGCCAACGAGTAATCTGGATCCTAAGGCAAGATACGAGCTTATACGATTCTTAAAAAGTATTGATAAGACAAAAATTATTGTCTCGCATGATTTAGATATGATTTTAGATATATGTAACCGTGTCGTTATATTAGATAAAGGGGTAATCGTAGCAGACGGGAACACAAAGGCAATCCTATCTAATGCACCTTTATTAGAAAATCACAATTTATTTTTACCACTTTGTCTCAAAAATTCTAAAAAAAAAGAGCTTATTATTAACAAATAAAAGGATGGACTATTTTTACAAATTTAGTATAATATGTTTGAAGAAAGGGTAATTTAGATGCTTGTTTCGAAAAGTAATTATTTTAAAAGCATACTGCTTTTCATAGTCATTATTTTCATATTTCTGTCTATTGGGACAGAGTTTTTACATAATCACAGCGATTCAGAATTTCATAATGATTGCCCTGCGTGTATTTGGCTGATTAATTTAGTATTTATCTTTTCTTTTTTCCTTGTTCTCCCTGGCGCATTTTTGCGTTTCGAACATTTTTCTTTAAATGTCCGGCAGATTTTCATAAGTAAATCCTACCAAGCTTTTCAACGTCTTCGTTCTCCACCAATTTTAATTTAACCAATAAATTACCAATCTCTTCCAAGTTTCACTTTTATTTATTTTAATTAAAAAAGAGGAGAAGAATCGATGAGAAGAATTTTGATATTTCTATTTGTTACTTTTACTTTTTGCCCTTATCTATATGCCCAAGAGGGATTAGAGAGAAATGAAGAAGTAAAGAAGTTAAAAGAAGAAATGAAACAATTCCAAGCTCAATTTGAGCAAAAGATTGACGAGATGAAAACACATTACGATGAAAAGATTAATAAGATGCAGGCAAAGATTGAACAGTTGGAAGAAGAAAAGGCAGCAGTAGAAACAAAGCCATATGAAGTCGCCCAATTGCCACAGACCAGCTTAGGTAGGTATTTCCAAAGTTTCAATCCTGATGTTAGCTTGATAGGAGATTTTATCTATCACGGGACAAATAAAAAGGACGATGAGGTCTATAACCAGTTTAAGATGCGTCAGGCAGAACTGGCTTTTTCAGCTCCAGTTGATCCTTATAGCCGGGCTGATTTTTTTATGCATATTGAGCCTAGTGGGAACGAGTGGAAAATTGGGCTTTGCGAAGGATATCTTACCCTTTTGGATTTGCCGCTTGATTTACAAGCAAAAGTGGGAAAGTTTAAAGCCAATTTCGGCAAGGTAAATAGGTTACATTTGCATTCGCTTCCTTGGGTTGATTATCCTAATATGCTTACAAACTTTCTTGGTGAAGAGGGGATGAGTAATCCTGGTATATCAGTAAGCACTTTAATTCCCAATCCGTGGGATCAATATGTAGAGTTGACATTAGAAGCGTTTAATAATCATAACTCTACAAGTTTTGCCGGAACCGAAGGACGAGATATGATTTATTTAACCCACCTTAAGAACTTCTTTGAGATAAATGATGAGTCAGGCTTAGAGCTGGGTGGAAGCTTTGCTACAGGACCTAATGACGATGGTCATGGTAAGAACAGAACTAATCTTGAAGGCATCGATCTTACCTATAAATGGAGGCCTTTGAAAGAAGGGTTATATAAGTCTCTGACTTTTCAAAATGAGGCGCTTTTTAACCAAAAAGACCAAAGTGATGGTAGCCAAATAGATTCCTGGGGAGCATATTCTTCTTTAGAGTATCAATTTGCAAAGCGCTGGTCAACTTTTGGCAGGTATGATTTCTCGGAATTTTCAGATTATTCTAGTAGGCACGATAATGCTATCTCTACAGGTTTAACCTTTGCCCAAAGCGAATATTGTTTCTGGAGATTACATGTTAAACATACGGACCGGGATTACAATAAGGATATTAATGAAGTTTGGTTACAGTGTAATTTTGGATTAGGGCCGCACAGAGCACATGAATATTGATAATAGAAGGAGATGAAGATGAAAAGGATAATGTTCTTTATGATTTTTATGTTGAGTAATTTTATTACTGCAGATAGTTATGCAAATGATAAAATTCAGATTCTTACCACAACGACCGATCTTAAATCTATCGTGGAATTCATTGGCGGAGATAAAGTTAAAGTAGATAGCATTTGCAAAGGGTATCAAGATCCTCACTTTGTAGAGGCAATGCCTTCTTTTATGATAAAGGCGAAAAAGGCAGACCTTTTCATCCGCGTTGGCTTGGAATTAGAAATCGGCTATGAAGAATTGATCATTAATGGCTCGAGAAATCAGAAAATAAGAATTGGTCAACTAGGCCATCTCGATGCCTCCGAAGGGGTGAGTTTATTAGAAGTTCCTACTACTACCAAGATAGACCGCTCAATGGGAGATGTACACCCTATGGGCAATCCTCATTACTGGCTTGATCCTTTAAATGTTAAGGTTATAGCCTCTAATATCGCTAATCGCTTAAGTGAAATTTCGCCAGAAGATGCCCTCTATTTTAAAAAGAATCTTTCAGAGTTCAATAAAAAGATGGATGAGAAGCTCATTGAATGGAGGAAGAGATTAGTGCCATTTAAAGGAGAAAATATTGCTGTCTACCATCGCAGTTGGCCTTACTTTGTAAATAGATTTGGTCTGGTTGCCTCTTGTGAGCTCGAGCCAAAGCCCGGTATTCCACCTTCGTCCGGTCATTTAAAGGAAGTCATTGATAAAATAACCAAGGAAGACATCAAGGTAATCCTAATGGAAGTTTTCTATGATGAGAAACCTGCTAAATTTGTAGCTGAACAGAGCGGCGCTAAGGTAGTGGTAGTTCCCAATTCCGTAGGTGGCACAAAAGAGGCAAAAGATTACTTTAGTCTTATGGATATAATTGTAAAGAGATTGACTGAGGCATTAGAGCAATGAGAAGAATAGTTGAGTTTAGAAATGCTAAATTAGGTTATGCCAAAAGAAGGGTTTTTGATTTATTGAACCTTGATATGTTTGAAGGTGATTTTCTAGGTATAGTTGGCCCAAATGGCTCTGGCAAGACCACGCTTTTACGTAGCATAATGGGATTATTAAAGCCTCAAGCTGGAGAGATTATAAAAGACAAAAATCTGCGATTTGGTTACTGCATGCAGAGGCAGTTTATAGATACTATCTTTCCTTTTACGGTTTTTGAAATTGTGATGATGTCACGGACTAAAATCATCGGTGCTTTAAGGAGGCCTTCAAAAATTGACAGGGAAGAAGTTTCAAGAGCTATAAAGATAGCTGGCATCTCAAATTTAATATCAGAGCGTTTTTATAATCTCTCCGGCGGCCAAAAACAAAGGGTTCTTATTGCTAGGGCCTTAAGTCTTGAGCCTAATTTTTTAATCCTTGATGAACCAACTACAGATTTGGATATTAAGGCAGAAAGAGAAATCTTAGATCTAATAGGAACCCTTCACGAGACCCAAAACCTAACCATAGCTTTAGTAACTCACGAATTAAATGAAGTTATTAATTGCGCTCAGAAATTTATATTTTTGAATAAAAAAGTCCCCTGCAAGATTTTTACGAAAGATCAGTTGGATGAGAATCTGCTGTCGAAGATTTTTGAAACTCAGATAAAGTTAAAAGAAATAGACGGGCAAAGAATGGTCTTTTAGGAGAATAAAAAGATGTTAGAAATTTTTAAAGAACCTTTTATGCAAACAGCGCTTTTAGGTGGTTTAATAACTGCCTGTCTTTGTGCATACTTAGGGGTATTTGTCATATTAAAGAGGATTGTCTTTATGGGGATAGCACTATCTCAAGTAGCAGCATTAGGAGTTGCTTTGGGCTTGTTTGTAGGGGTTAATCCTGTAATTAGCGCATTTATTCTGACCCTTCTTGGCGTAATTTTATTTTGGATTCCATTTGCGGAAAAGAATATTTCCCGGGAAGCCTTTTTAGGCTTTATTTATGTTTTCTGCGCTGCTCTTGCAGTTATTTTAATTGCCAAAAATCCCCTTATTGAGGCAAGAGGGTTAAACCTTATTTCCGGGAATCTTCTTTATACAACTTGGCTGGATATAAGAATTTTGGGAGTTGCTTTTCTTTTTATTTTAGCTTTACACATAGTTTTCTTTAAGGAATTCATCTTTATCTCTTTTGACAGAGAGACTGCTTTTACTACGGGGCTTAAAGCGAATTTCTTAGATTTCTTGCTCTATCTAACAATCGGAATTGTTATTAGTTTATCTATGAAGATTTGTGGAGTAATCTTTGTCTTTGCATCCCTCATTATCCCGGCAATGATTGGCTTGATTTCTGCCAGACGGATAGGGATGATTTTTTTTATTTCTTCCGTAGCTGCTGCTTTATGTGTTGTAATCGGACTTATATGTTCTTACATATGGGATTTACCTTCTGGCCCGACAATTGTAGGGTTATATAGCTTAATTTTTATATTAATAGGAGGAATAAAGGGTATATTAAACAGAGGATAATTAATAGTTAGGCATATTGATTGGAGGATAAGAGAAGACGCTTAATAAGACTCATATACAACTAATGTCCAGGTTCTTATATAGGACATTGTTTATCTCTTTATATTTAATAGAGTTAGAGATATTTCAGCCAAAAAATACCGGACAAAATGGACACTTTGACAAGCTCAGTGCAGGCAATTTTGCCCTGAACTTTATCTCTGAATTGCCAATTGTGCTTGATATTTGAGGGTAGGTTCTATATAATAAGCTTGCTTGCGTTAAGAGATAGATTTATAGTTTACACAGCTTAGCGCAGCCACATAAATCTCTCTAATTCCAGAGGGAGAGATAAGATTGACCCTGATTAGCATAGCTAGTCAGGGTATTTTTTATGTCTTTGAATGTCAAAGAGTTAGGGAAAATATTTTCGCACTGTCATTGCGAGGTGCGCCGGAGGCGCGACAAAGCAATCTTTTTCGTCTAAAATAGCCGGATAAATCTCGCCAGCCTATCTCTTTATCTCCATATTGCGGTTTAGTAAAGGTGCTGTAGTAAATGGCTATTAAGGGAAGCTTAAGCTTAGAATGAATTCTAATCGGCATGTGGAAAACTTATTTCTTCCTTACGAAAAGATATCCAAAAATCACCTTATCCGAAGAAAGGCATCTGATTCTAAAGGCCCAAAAGGGTTCAAAGAAAAGCAAGGATCAACTCGTTCTTCGTCATATTGGCTTTTTGATTTTTCGA
>JAVCCJ010000066.1 GCA_030765585.1 Candidatus Zapsychrus exili
ATATTATCCATTATCTCATCGTCTAACCTTAACCTGTGAGAAATGCTTAATGCAGCCATCCTTCTTTCCAATTCGTCACGGGGGTCTTCCATATTGTACAACCACACAGCACCTTGTTTTGTTATATCAAATCCTGAAAGCGGTTTTCCTGTTGCAATAGATACAGCATCTAACATTGCTAGAGTCGATTTACCTACTCCACCCGGAGCTATAATAAGAGATATAAATTCTCCTATATATCTATTCTGCATAATCCAATCTCTTTTGGGTATAGCTGCAAGATTTATACTCCTAGCAGTAAAAGCTTTTATCTCCGGTAGCTCTAAAAAATCTGATGCAGCAATAGCATCTTCAGGTTTATACTTAGCAATAGATCCGGCTATGATTTTTAGCTCTTCGTCTTCTACAGGTACTTCTAATTGATGTTCGTTAATGGCTTGAAGGGATAGATATATAGAATCATAATTTAATCCTCTACGTCGTAGAGTTCCGGCTAGACTTGTCAATACAGCGTTGCGTTCGCCTTCTTCAACTTTTTTAGTATCATTTAAAACAACTACTTCTTTTTTCTTCCCTATAAGCTCACTGTATGTTTTTGGTAAATCTGCTGCATCACCTTCAATTTCTATTTCGTACACTTTATCATCTATTCTACTTCCGGGAGTTACAACAAAGCCACCGAACGATCTTGTATCTATTCCTTCACCTACAGATCCAGCAGTATTAGATCCCCTACCTTTAAAATATAAATGCTTTCCCCCTGTCGGTGTTAGTACAGTAAAGGTAACAGGGAGTTTTCCGTGTGTAGCTTCTAGTTTTTGTAAAGAGGCTTCCCCGTCTTTACCTTTCTTCTTATCAAGATCTATTACAATATCGTTTTCTTCTAAGCGAATACCCCAATTATAAGTAGGATTTGCTGTTCCAGTGTCTATTATAAGTTGTTCTGTTGCAGTATCAGCCCATTCTTGCCAGCCTATAAGAACAGGATCTTTCCGCCCTGGTTTTACAGGGAACACCTTATAACCCTTATAGAACATATACAATGCGCCATCTACAGGGCGGTTAAATGATTTATTCATTTGCTCCCCCGTTGTCTTTTGATTTGAGTTTTGTTCGCTTCTCGAGAAACTGCAAAATATCTGAATACCTATACCTCACTAGACGACCAACCTTGATGTAGGGCAGGTCATAGCGATGAGTACATGCCCATACGGCTAGAGTTCCCTTTGTCACTCCTAGGAACGTCGCAGCCTCTTTTCGTGTTAAGAGATTTAATCTTTCTTCATTAAGTTTCATTTAATTGCTCCTCGTTTAATTTGATAAACAAAGAGTATAGAAATGGACTAAAAACGTATAAGTGCGTTCAAATTGTTTTTTGTGGTTTGAATCATTTTTTTAGCCACTGCCTTGATTTTAGGGTATATGAACTAAGATCTGAATAAGAATAATTTTTCTTTTTTTCATCTTTTTCGCTTTCAAATTCAGCATCATCTTCTTCTTTTATATTCTGACATAATAATGTGACAATTGTTTCAAGCTCACCAAGCATCGGTTTGTCGAATTTTTGCCCAATTTCTATTTCCAAATTCCGAAAAACAAATATGGTATCAGCATTTTCTACCTTGTTTTTTCTACTTTCTGGTGATTGCAAATATATATATTTTTTAAACTCGTCGCTATCTAAACATTTATCTACTTTATGGAGTTCTTTAATAAAAACGTCAGATAACTCTTCATATTTATTATATATCTCTTCAGATACTTCAAATTCACTAGAGCGTTCACTAAATCTTCTACGATATTCTTCTGAAGTATTATCTACAAGAATTAGATAACTATCTTTTAATGTTTTGGTTAGTTCCTCCAAACGTTCTGTTAGTTTTTTAATCGTCTCCTGTCTTTGCTTTACATCCTCTACATAAAAATCTAGTCTTATTTCTCTTTTAAAATAATTGTAAAGAAAGTAATTAACAAGTTCGATCGTAGCTGTAGAATTAGTTTTAATAAAACTATTCCATACATCTAGCATTAAGCTATTTTCAAACAAAACCTTATGAATAATAAATCCTCTAACACTTACGTCATATATGTTTTTGAAGTTCCTTTTTACATATTTAGGATCGTTAAGTTTGGGATCATCAATAAGACACCAAGATGATATATTGCTGAAATAATCTCCTTCGCGTTTATAGAGCTTTTTCAAATTAAATATATAGTTATCCAAGTACTCTCTCACAAGAGTAGGTAGTTTGGAATTAACTCTATATTTTGAAATATCGAAATTATTCTCTAGCATTGCTGGATCATATAAATATTTGATCGTTTTTAACTTAATCTTTTTTGACCCTTTATCATTATACAACCAACAGTTAGAACATATATCATCATGTTTTTTTTTATTTCTCTTCTTTTTCATTTTCTTCCTTCATATTTAATATTACTTTAATCGCCTTATCTAAAGACTGCCTTACAGGATCATCATTTAACCGTGCATAGATTTGTGTAGTTTGCTGTGATTTATGCCCCAATGATTTCCCTATTATATGCAGGCTTGATCCAACGATGGCTTGATAACTTCCCAGTGTCCTTCTGATGTCATGAATCCTTAGATTACTAATCTTCGCTTTCTCTAAAACTCTTCTCCAGATTTTTTTAGGTTCTTCTAAGTGACCACTTTCACTTGTTAAACTTGGAAAAACCCATTCACTTTCTGATGATTTTGTCCTTGTTTTCAGTATTGCAACAGCTTCATCAACTAATGGAAGATCTAACGGCTCTCCGTTTTTAGTTTCAGGAATTGACCAAATTCTACGTTTAAAATTTATTTCATCCCAATTCATAGAAAGGACATTGGCCTTTCTTGCGCCTGTAAGAACAGATAGCCATATATAATCACGTACAGTTTCATTAGACTCTTCATTTAGGGCTTTAAAGAATCTTGGTAATTCTTCAGGTTGAATAAATCTATCGCGCGATTTTTCTTTATATTTGCGGATCCCTTTGGCAGGATTTTCACCGGTAAAGCCCCATTCTGTGGCTCTATTAAATAGCGAGACGAGTAGGGTAAGCACTCTGTTCGCGGTACATTTACCGTTCTTATCTCCTACGTAATGGTGCAACTTCTCAACATCATATTTTTTTATTGTGTCAAGACAGCGGTTTTCCCAATTCGATAAATATTTTTTATATAACCAGTGTCCGTTCTTCTCCCAACTTTTATTATGATTCTTGGCATATTTTTCACTATATTCTTCTACGAAAGCTCCTAGCGTTATATTTTGCTTTAACTTACGTTTTTCATCATTAGGATTTATACCTTGAACGACTTCTCCCTTAGCCTTTAAGGCACCTTTACGGGCTTGTTCAATGCTTGTCTCTGGGAATCTACCTAGAATGATTTTCTCATCTCTTTTATTTACTCTTCTTCTAATAAAAAAGGTTTTTACGCCGCCAATAGTAATATAAAGACAAAGTCCTTTTTCCCTTGCGTCATGGTAAATAAGTCTGTGGCTGCTTAGCGGCTTTAAGGAAAGTAATGCTTGCTTGGTAAAATTAAAACAATTCTGCTTCATAATATTAAGCCTCGCTGGTTCCGCACTGGTTCCGCAATTTGTATTAAAATAGAGGTATTTTGATAAAATTGCATTAAACTGATATTAGACTATAACGCCTTGCTAGTAAAGCTTTATTAAGATTAGTTAAACTGGGTAAAAGATATGACTCTCTGCCTTGGGAGCAGAGGGTCGCTGGTTCGAATCCAGTCTCCCCGACCAAATTACCTAAAACTTTATAAAATTTTGTAATCTTGCAAAACTTTATAAAGTTTGCTATTATGGCACCATGAACTTACAAGAAAAGTTAAAAATAATTCAAAAGTTGTCTGGTCTAACCCAAACAGAGCTAGCTTCTAAAATAGGTGTATCTTTTGTTGCATTCAATAATTGGTGGACCGGAAAGTCTCAGCCACATAAAAACACGCTACTAGTTATTGATGACCTGTATAAAGAACTTACTGGGCAAAAAATAATTCCAGACGATGTTTTGGACGCTAAAAAAACATTAATTCTAAAAGAAGCTAAAAAGTATCGTAATATTTTAAAAACGATTGCCTCTAATCCAGATATATATGATCAGTTTTTGTTGTCGCTAACATATAACTCTAATAAAATAGAAGGCTCAACTCTGTCAGAACATGAAACAGCCGATATTATGTTTAAGAATAGGTCGCTGCCAAACAAAAGTTTGATTGAACAACTGGAAGTTAAAAACCATCAGACTGCATTGCAGTATTTGTTTAATTTCTTAAAAAACGATGACGTTATAGATAAAAATTTAATACTAAAACTACATGCAATATTGATGAACGGGATTAGAGATGACGCAGGGTGTTTACGTAATCATGCTGTTCGTATAGTTGGTGCTAACGTTCCTACGGCTAATTATGTAAAATTACCAAAGCTGATGGACGAGTTAACTAAAGATATTAACAAAAAAGAAAAGGACATTGTTGCTCTAGTTTCACGTATTCATGCTCGTTTTGAACAAATTCACCCTTTCGCCGACGGTAATGGGCGTATAGGTAGAATGATAATGACAGCGATGTTGCTAAAAGCGAATTTGGCTCCAGCAGTTATTAAACAAGAAATTAAACATTTATATTATAGTTATTTAAACAAGGCTCAGCTTAAAGAAGAATTTAGTCAGTTAGAGGATTTTATTTGTGAAGCTATCTTTAAGGGGTTTGATATAGTTAGTAGAAAGTAAATTTTGCGGGAATTGCGGGAATGGA
>JAVCCJ010000090.1 GCA_030765585.1 Candidatus Zapsychrus exili
ATTGTGCTTAACTTAGGTAATTATATTTTTGAATATAATCATCTTCGTAGACATGGGGGCTTGAACTATGAGACCCCTTTTGATAAACTAAAAAGAGTTACCGAATTAGTGAGCTAGTACAACAGACACCTAATTAATAATTAATTAGGTGTCTGTCCCTATTTTAAGAAACCCTTTTAAAACAATAAAAAACTCCTATTTATCCATCATTTTCATCTTTTTTGCCTTACATTTACCACACATCTTGCCTTTTGTGCAAAACGGACATACTTTCTTTGTGGCGCCTGTCATATACATCTTTTTCTTCATCTCTTTTAATTTAGACTTTTGTTCTTCCGTCAATATACCTTTTAATTTTACACAAGCGGCTACAGTTGCCTTTGCTTTAGATTTCTTTGCATCATATTTCTTATCTATAATTTTATTTACTGATTTTAAATCAACTTTATCCTTATACATTTCAGCCTTAATATCAAGAGCTGCAACATCTATATCTGCTTGTTTCATTATTATTTCTTTTTTAACATCCATCTTAATAGCTTTTATTTGTTCCATTTGATCATCTGTAATACCTAACTCTTCTTTTGCCTTAAAAATTATTTTGATTTTTTTCTCAAACATGTTTTCCATTGATTTCTTGCCATGACCTTCAGCAAAAACTACTGATGAAGCGAACCCAACAACTAACAATATCGCAATTAAAACTCTCGATAATTTCTTCATTTCAACTCCTCTTTTTTTAAACCTACATTAACAAACATTGAAAACATATTATCTTCTCAATTATAGGCTTTGTCAATATTTAAATGATACTGTTAGAGTATCTATTGCCAGTATTAATTGTTTTTATAAAAGCTAGATATTTTCTGGTAGGAATAACCATCTCTGTCACTTTTCCATGAGTCACGTCCTCATATATCATCGTAACTCCCTTTTTACCTTCGTCATCTATAAAATGCTTAATATATAAACTAAACTTAGACCCTAAATATTCCCATTCTATTAATTCATTTATATTTGCCATTTAAATAATCTCCAATTTAATTTATAATTTCAAAATCCAAATAATACCAATACTACCAAATAAATCCCAATATCCAAATCCAACCTAAAAACTTATTAAAATTTTGTATTTTAGATTTATTTTGAATTTTGTAGTATTTGAGCTTTGAATTTTATTTCTTATATATACTCTAAAATCTTATCATACACAGTCTCAACCTTCGCATAAGGATGAAGCGGATCGATAATATCGTGTTCAATGCCAAGCTCCTTTCCAAAACAATAAAATTGCACACAAGCGCCATGACGCCTCCAATCCTTAATAAGCTTTTGCGTGGCCTTTTCGTCAACTGCAATATCAGTCTCGTCTGTCATAACAACAATATCTTTTGACTTTGGAGCTTGTTTTTTTGCAGCATACAATACTGATAATCCCAATCGCATAATATGTCCCATTTGACGAGATGAAAAATGATGATACATCGAATATGGACACTGCCTTTTATCCTTTTTTACAGGATCCCACCACAAAAACATATTAGGCAATAAATAACAGAGATTTACAATTGGTCTAATTACGCCTGGCAAGAAATACCAAGCAAAGCTAGGGACTAAAACAAAAGATTTCTCTATGTCATCTCTAAATTGAGAACTAAATGCTGCCATAACGCCTCCCAAAGAAAGCCCTAATACAGATACTTTCTCCCCTAACCCACGCGCAATGTCAACCGATGAATCACAAACATCTATAATATCCTTTAATGTAAGCTTTCTAATTTCCTTTGTGTAACGATCAGCAAGCCCATGATAAGGATATCTTGGAACATAAACATTATAGCCCTTTTCAAAAAAACGCTGCTCTAATTGCTCATACTGACGAGGGCAATTAGTAAACCCATGATAAAGAACAATTGTGTGCTCTGTCTTTTTGCCATGCGTTAAAACCCTAGTAAAACCATGGTCAGCAACAACACCTTTTTCATGATCTATTTTCTTGTTTATAGCAGAAATGCTTTGTTCATAATCTAATATAGGATTTGATGCTGATTTAATAGATAAAACATCTACAGGCTTAAACAAATAAAATACAAAAACTATAATGAAAATTATAAAGAAATAAACCATTATTAAGAAGTGGGGTTAAATTTGTATTATTTTTTAATCGGTAGCTTAATTATAAAAGAGGTACCCTTACCCTGCTCTGAGACTACTTCTACATCGCCTTTATGCTGTTTTATAATATCATAACTTACACTTAATCCAAGACCAGTTCCTTTTCCAACTTCCTTTGTCGTAAAGAATGGATCAAAAATCTTATTTATATTTTCTTCAGATATGCCGTCTCCACTATCTTTTACCTCAATATATGCAAATTCATTATCCTTGCGTGTTTTTATAATAATCTCACCTTTTTCTTCTATAGACTGAGCTGCATTGACTAATAAGTTTATAAACACCTGACCCAATTTCTGCGCATTACAACGAACAAGCCCTATGTCTCCATACTCCTTTTTAAGTTCAGACTTATACTTTATCTCGTTCCACACAATGTTAATAGAGCCATCTAATATTTCTTCTATATTCCTATCTTCCATCTGACCTTCATCTTTTCTGGAAAATATCCTTAAATCCTGAACTATTTTCTTTATTCTTTCTATTCCACTTTTTGACTCTCTTATTAAATTATCAATATCACTTGATATAAAACTTAAATTAATTTTATCTTCCAGCACGAGAATATCCTCAGAAATTTGTACAGCCTTATCAATATCTTTTTCCATAACAGAATTCTTAAGCGAATCAACTGCGCGTAGAATTTCTGAGTAACCTTCAACATATTGTTCAAGCGTTTCGAAATTACTACTTATAAAACCTATCGGATTGTTTATCTCATGTGCAATTCCGGCCGATAGCTGACCTAGCGATGCAAGTTTCTCAGACTGAACGAGCTGATTCTGGGCATCTTTTATTTTTTCATTTGCACCTTTTAAATCAGAAAGCATGCTTTTTAAAGCCTTCTCATTTCTTAACAAATCATTATTAGCCTCTTCTAATTTTGTTTGAACTAGCTTACGGTCATGTATTTCTTTATCTAACTGTTCTTTTGATGCCATTATATCTTTAAGGTTATCAGTCATTCTATTAAACGAATCAGCTAAATTACCAAACTCATCCTTCGAGTCTATCTTAATCTTAAAATCCAAATCTCCTGCCCCATATTTATTCATGCCTTCTAATAATATATGCATAGGCTCTAAAATAGTAAATTTGTTAAGCATTAATATAATCACAGAAGAAAAAACTAAAAAGAATACCATAATAACTAGTGTACGATTACGCAATTTTATTATTTCATCGTCAATAACCTCAGATGATATGCCTACGCGAATAAATCCTATCATATTTTTTGACATTCCTTCTATAGGAATATTAAAATCGTAGGCCCACTTTTTATTATCTAAAGAAAAATGCTGAACTAACCTACTTTTTGAAACAATGGCTTTCCTTGTAATATCATCTCTGTATACCTTACTTATCTCTTCTTTTTTATTATGATAATAAATTTTACCATCACTATCCATGATGAAGCAATACAACACCTTCGATAAGTTCTTTACAAGTCTCCGACATTCTCCGTTTAACCCTTTCAATTCTCCTAACTCAAGACCAAGATCAGTAATTTCTTCTATCATATGTTTTAATTCAGATGTTTGAGCAAATATTTTCTCCTCAAAACTTACTCTATATATACCGGAAAAATGTCGAAGATTAAAATAAGTACTCGTAGCAATGGCAAGCAACACTATTAACATAGTGATAAGTATAAGTTTTGTCCTTAATTTAAAATCAGTTTTGACCATATATTTACCTTATAACCTTACTTGCCGATCTTAAAACTCGTATAGGAACGCTTGCTCCTATTTTTTGTGTTGCAGAAAGATTTAAAATAAGAGAGTAGTTTTTATCTGTTAAGACAGGTATATCCGATGGGGATGCACCATCTTTTAGAATTTCTAAAGCTTGCTTACCTGATAGTTCTCCTAAAGCCTTAAAGTCTATGCCTAAAGAAAACATCGCACCCTCTGAGAGAAGTTGTCCTAAAGAAGCATACGTAGGGATATTATTCTTCTCAGCTACGTCTATCATACCTTTGCCATAACGCGAGATAGACGTATCCTGGTGAGATATTATAATATCAACTTTTCCTATAAATTTCCTAGTTGCTTCTGCAACTTCTTCTTCTGTCTTACAATCCTTTGTTACTGTTGATGCAATAAATTCAAGCCCAAAATCTTTGAACGCATCAATAAAATCTTGTGTTTGAATTTCAGCGTTTGGTTCTCCCTTTGTATAAATAATCCCCACCCTTTTAACTTCTGGAATAACCTTTAATATCGTTTTTACTTGAGCAACCGCAGGAACAGCACAATGGGTTCCTGTCACATTGCTTCCAGGCTTTTCTAAAGTTTCTACAATATTACTTCTAACGGGTGCGGCTACTGCAGTAAATATCAAAGGTATGTCTTTTACTATCTCAACAGCAGGCTTTGTACTTCTTGTTCCAGTCGTAAAAATTAAATCAACTTTGTCTTCATTTAAGAATTTTAGTAACCCACTTTTATATGCTTCCAAATCTCCAGAAGCGTCTAAGTCTTTAAACTCAAATTCTACGCCTTCTTGCTTTTCAAGAAAATTAACAAATGCCATTCTAGCATCATAATAATCTGGATTATCTTTAAGCACGGCAAGACCTATTTTAAACATCTTTATTTCTTCCTGAGCTACTACTGAGCTGATAAAACAAAACGACACTAATACAATAATTATTATAAAGCAAATTCTTTTCATAGCTAACTCTCCTGCTTTCATTTTTTAATATTCTTAGAATTTAAACGTTATCTCTGTTCTTAAGAACAGCATCTCGTCTGAGTCGTCATCATGAAAATCTCCCGGAATAAAATATTCTGCCAAGATATATGTCGAGATATCCTTATTTATTTTGTATTCAAGTTTGACTTGTGGCAAATGCCCTCTATCTTTTCCTGAGCCTGTTCCAAATGATGTTGCAGTAGGCACTTCTTCTGCTCTTAAATAATTATACCAAAATGTAAGCTTTGATTTATCAGTTGGCTTTAAGCTAAGTTCTACTCTATACATCTCTAAATTAGTCCAATAGTCAAGACCTGATTCACCATTATAAGTCAAACTATATAATTCTGACATCCATGGCCAACGAGAAAAAAGCGGATCCCAACCTTCATTTTTTGAAGTGCTTGGGTCGTCTCCTGAAAGATAAACAAAACCAGCACTTACCTTAGGGCTCCATTTTGCTTCTTTAAAATATCTATCTAAGAAGAAATATCCTCCCAAAGACTGTCTATCATTATGTCCATATTCACCCACCTGATAAGCAAGCTGAGTTCTTAGCACAAAAGGGTCTATGTTGTATTTAACAAAAACACCTGGCGTATGTATTTTACTTGTTTCTGATTGTAATCTTGTGCCACCATCATCTTCTTCATGCTTAAAAATATAATACGGCTCTACATACAAATTATCACTAACCCTACTCTTTAAATAAAGAACATATCCTTCTTCATCTGTTATGTTTAATCTTTGAGCGCTATCATTTTCGTTTATAATAGGCAAAAATTCATCTTCTCTTGGATTATTGATATATATGAAATCTAAACTATTATCATTATTAATATTCCATGTAGCTTTAGCCGCATTAAAATAAAAAGTTCTTGAACCGTCATATGGCGTACCATCCATCAGAAGAAATCCCTCCCCATGCGTAAAAAGGAAATCCTGTCTTCCTATGCGCAAGTCAACAGGGAGTTCAAATACATTTTTTACATCAAGATAAAGATTATCAAGGACTATTTCGCTTGTGTCAAGACGAAGATTTTTCTTTCCGCTGCTTTGAGGGAAATATTTGTAAGCTTTAAATTCATCAGTTAATTTTCCATACAGAGATATATCATCATTCAAATCTGCCTTACCCCAAAAAGAATACTTAAATCTAAAATAATTGCGATTATCTTTAGCAGTATTTTCAACATCAAAAATATTCTTCCAATATTCATGCCTTACCCTCAAATACGCTCCGCCATCATAATTTACTTCCGCAAAAGAGCTAACCGAAAATAAAACTATTAAAGCGCTGAGCAGAAATACCTTAGATATCTTAGGTATACAATCTCCTTTATTTCTATTACTAATAGATAATAGAGTTATTTCTATTAGAATTATTTAGTTCTTAAGCTATTAAAAATATTAACCCAATAATTAATATAATTTCTTGATATCTCCATCAGCGTTAACGAACCGTCTCCCATTGCAGAATTCATTATCCATGTTACTAAAATCCATAAACATGACCCAAGAACAAAAATCATCAAAATTATTTTAATTAAATTAAACAAGCTATCATACCATGTCATAATACTCTCTCCTTTTAAAGAAATTTATATTAACGTTAATATCTTATATCCCTTAAATGTATAAGACAAGATAAATAAGAATTTACATCTCAAAACTACCAATAGACAATAAAAAAACCCGCTTCTCTTTAACAAGAAGCGGGTTTTTCATACAATATAAAATTACAATTAATAAATTATAGCTTTATAACGTTTTTTGCACATGGACCTTTTGGACCATCAGCAATTTCAAACTCTACTTTTTGGCCTTCTTCTAAGGATTTATATCCTTCACCTTGAATTTCAGCATGATGTACAAATACATCATTTCCTGATTCTGGTGTAATAAAGCCATAACCTTTTTGGTTACTAAACCATTTTACTGTTCCTGTTGTCATTATTCACTCCTCCTTTCAACAAAGACTTTGAGTAAACAACGACAAGACCGAAACAAAACGAATAACTACTATATAAGCTAATTTCTAATTTGCACACTAAAACATCTTCACTATATTTACTCGAAGGCAAGTATGACCCATTTTACCTATTTTGTCAAATAAAATAATACAACCCACTAAAATCGACTATTTCTCCATAAAACTACACTAATAAGAATTGTTAAACTAGTCTTACCTCGACCATAAAACAAAAAAATTAATAATTAGAGAATTTCAGTCCTAAATTTGATAAATAGTATTGTATGCGCTAGATTTGTTTGTTATAATACCGCTCTTGTAATCATTCACAGGAAAATATATCTATTCTAACGGAACAATCGCTCCATTCTTAGTTTAGAATCATTTCACAATTTCTTATAATCAATAAGGAGGTATTACCTAATGAGTGAGCCAAAACAACATTTGACGGCTGCCGAAGACCGTATTCCTGTTTTTCAAAAGTTTGCATACAGTCTAGGATCAATGGCTAATGATAGTGCAGGCGCTTGGATGGGACAAATGGTCGCCATTTTAATTTTAGGCTTAGGCTTGAATCCCGCTTTAGTTGGCCTAATAGGGTTTATTCCTCGTGTTTTTGATGGTTTTCTAGACCCAGTTATTGGATTCACATCTGATAATGCTCGAACCAAATGGGGACGCCGTAAACCATTTATCTTCTGGGGAGCCATTCTGGCAGGAATTTGCTACATACTTATGTTCCAACTTTTCCCAGAAAACAGCAAAGCTTTTAATGGATGGTACTTTTTAATATTACAAGTCCTATTTTTCGGAGCTTTTACTTGCTTTTCAATTCCATGGCTTGCTTTAGGTTATGAATTGACACCTGACTATCATGAAAGAACAGCCTTGCAAGGTTGGAGCAGAATTATGGCTCAAATACCTTGGTTAATCTCCCCTTGGTGCTGGGCTATTTTATATAATAAGAATTGGTTTTCCAACCCTGAAACTGGTGAAGCAGATCCTGTTCTTGGGGCACGAAAAGTCGCATTTGTTATTGGGCTTTCCTTAATAATCGGCGGTGTCCTTCCAGCTATTTTTAACAAAGAACATTTTGCCAATCTGCCAAAACCAAAGAAAATAACAGGTGATTTTATTAAAAACATAAAAGCACATAGTGGAAAATTCCTTACAACACTCTTTGCTATTTGCAATGTCCTTGCGCTTTTCTTTTCCTTTTTTATTAATAAAACAGATTTTCCTTGGTTTTCATTACCAATAAGGCTGATCACCGTTCTCTTAGGAGGCGCTGTGTTTTCTGGCATTTTCCTTCTTCTCTATGCCCACCCTGTACTCAAAAAATTATTTGATAATATTGCTCTTACATTTAAAATTAAAGTGTTTGTTAAAATTTGTGCGTGCACATTCTTAGTCTTTAACGGTTTCATGCTAAGTTCCACCTTTATTCTTTGGGTTATTTTCTTTCATCTTTTTAAGAATGCCCCTGATGTAGGACTTGCTTATTTAGCAGGAGGAAAATTACTTGGTGTCTATGGGACATTCAGCGCAATTTGTACCGCTCTTATAATTCCAAGAATTGTATGGCTTTCCAAGAAACTAGGTAAACAAAAAGCTCTTCTTATCACCATTCCTTTATCTATAATTGGTTTTTCTATGAAATGGCCAGCATACTTACAAATCCATCCAGCGAACAGTGAACTTTGGGGGATGCTTAGTGGCGTTGGTTTTATTAATTTCGTAAAGGTTTGCTGGTTCGTTGCCAAGTCTCACTATTTACTCCTATTATGCGCACCATTTATTGTTTTTGGACTAGGATCAATCTTTACCATCTTTCTCTCGATGCTCGCAGATATCTGTGACATTGATGAGCTTGAAACAGGCGAACGTCGCGAAGGAATGTTCACCGCAGTCTATTGGTGGATGGTTAAAATGGGGCTAGCCCTTGCAGGACTTCTCGGTGGGATCATGCTCGCTTGGTCAGGATTTAACCAAGCAAAAGGCATAGGCCAATCCTTAGACACTTTATTTTGGCTGAGAATTTTTGATGTCGCCATTCCAATCGTTGCGTCTGTAATTGCAATCTTTGTTATTAGGACAATCAAGTTCACAGAAAAGGACGCTCGCGATGTTCGAACAAAACTAGAAGAAAGACGCGGAAAAGTTTAAAGTAAAGTCTTAACTTTCTTTACAGAAATACCCAAGCAAAATACTGCTTGGGTATTTTTTTGTGAGTGTTTTTATCCTTCCATAAATTTGCATTAATGCTACAATGCGCTCAATAAAACTTAACTTAACGCATACAATATATACAAGAAATCTTAAGATATATAAACATTGAAATTACTCTTTGCATATGCTTAAATAACCTTAGCTGAATAAATAAGTAATCTCGACCATAATTTAAGGAAGAAATAATATGACAAAACAAAATATAAATTCAAAAACAATTATTGTTTTCCCATACCGAGGGTATGAACATAACAAGCAGTGCGAATGGTATTTTTGGTGGACAGTCGAAAGATGTAAAGAAATCGATTCTAGACCTATAGTTGTACTACCAAAATTTACTATTATAAAAGGCAATGCTGCCTCTTTTATAAAAGACGAAAGATATAAAGACCTTGAAGTTGTAGAAACCTGGTCTGTTGACACATGCCAAACATGGATTTCTGGATGGGGTCATGTACTTGATAATTACCCTGATGCAGAAAGAATTGTGCTCATTCCAGGAGACCTTGATTATGTTAAAGAAGATATTGAATTCTATAACAATCTTGGAAACTTTATTGAAATAACAAGTTCTGATATTGCAATTGGAGATTTTGGAACTGGAGATAAGTACAGTGCAAAAGGCTTAGTAGACACTTACGGCTCATACTCCCTTCTTGCAAATTGGTTTCCTGGCATTTCACAAAGCATAAGAGCTCTTCCGCTTCATAGACCAAGATCTGAATTCTTAAACATAAAAACATCTGTCTTGCGTGAGCTTTTAATTAACAATAGAAACTTTGCTTATGAGCAAACACTAAACTTTCTTATTAAATCCTGGGACTTTGAAAAAGCAGAATGGAAATATAATATATCCATATCTCCTCTTGGGGTTTTATCTGATAGCAAGTCTTTTAGAGATTATAGATCATGCATCGATCAGATAGAAAGAATTGAAAGAGTGGTTGCTCTCTTGTGGAGAGAAATAAAAGAGCCAAAAAAGAAAAAAGACTTAAGTGATGAGGCTTTTGAAGAGCAATACAATGTGTTTAGTAACGAATATGACAATCTCCGCACCAAATCAAAAGGTATCATGGAAACAGCACGAACGACGATCAGAACTCTTCTTTTAGGAGCATAATTAAAATAGGGACAGTTCGATTGTTCACTAAAACATAACATAAAAAACCCAATCCCTTTAAAGGGATTGGGTTTTTTATTATTGGTTGCGGGGACTAGATTCGAACTAGTGACCTTCAGGTTATGAGAGAACAGATCTATTTCCATAAACTATTGCAAACAAACATTATAAGTATTCGCTATATTGAGCTTGTGGCAGATTTGTGGCGAAATTCTTTATTCAATAACGCGTAACTTAACATCAATATTTCCAACTGGGACAAAATGATAACTCTTCTTCTTATGAATCTTTTCAAATAATCCTTTTAAATGTAAATCTAATAAATCAGATCTAGCTGTTTCATATGCGCAATTATATCTATTTTTATAATATTGAATGCTGTAAGAAATATCTGGATGTTGCAGTGCATGATTCAGTATATCTTGTTGACGAAAACTTAATCCTGGATATCTGCTAAGAAAACTTTTTGTTTTTCTATATTCCTTTTGCTGCTTAACAATATAATTATTCAAAGACTCCATTGCCAGCTTTATAACTTTTAAATTAAAAACAATAAAATATGTTAAATCATTATCATCCATTTCAGAATAAAGATATGCTCTTGCATATTGAGCAGGGGCTTTCAATATAATCCTTGATATAGTTAAATTCTCAAACATCCAATATCCCTTCTTAAGAATATACCAATAAAACAATGTCCTCGCTGTACGACCATTTCCATCAGGAAAAGGGTGTATATACGCTAACCAAAAATGTAAAATAATTGCCTTAATAACTGGATGTATAAAATCTTCAGAATCTTCAGAATCTTCTTTATTAACAAATGCACATAGCTCCTTCAATCGATCTTCTATTTCTATATAATTTGGTGGCACAAACAAAAGGATCCCCTGGTCATCTTTAACAACATATTCTTCTTTTTCATCTCTAAATTCGCCAGGAGCCTGATCTTTCTCCAATGTATCTTTTGTAATCAATATTTGCATATCTTTAATCATGGAAATAGACAAATCTTGATCTAAGTATTCCTTGACTTTTTTTATTGCAATATAATTATTAATGACCATCTTTTCCGCTTTACCTCTTGGTTTTCTCCCCTCCCTCAACATTTCCTTTGCCTTTTTTCGAGTTGTAGCGGCTCCTTCTAATTGACTCGACGCAATAGCCTCTTCCATTAGAGAACTTACTAAATATTTTTCTGTATCTAAACCAACATTAACATCGTCAACCAAAATTTTTCCACCTGCATTCTTATCAATAAAATGAAGATCCCTCAAAATTGTATTTTGTAACAAATAAACAAACTGTTCGTTCTTCTTATCTTTAACAGCGCATTTTTTATACTGCGTATATCTATTAAACTTTAATGCCCCCCAAGCAATCTTTTGATCAATTCCTTCAGGAATATCATAATATTTAAACCTATCCCAATAAACATATTCACTATTTGCTTTTTGAAGTAAATCACGAAAATCACTATTGTTAATAAAACTTGTGATATCGTTTGATTTGTCTGTAAGAAAATTTATCCAATCTGGAGCCTTCTCAGGAATTTTCATTTTGTGTATCCTTTTCCATATAATTTTAAAAAACCTACTAATTTAGTATTCATTAGTAGTTATTAGTAGTCACTCCCTTTGCTTAACTACTAATAAAGTATATATTAGTAATAACGAAATGTCAAGGACCTACTAATTTAGTATTCATTAGTAGTCATTAGTAGTCATGGGGGCCAACCTTCAGGCTAGTCAGCTAATGGAATCTTGCTATAGCCTATTGATTTATGGCTACTTAAATACTGCCTACCGCTTGCTTGTGACACTGGTGTAGCGCTAAGCCTATCTAGCGCTCCAACAGCTTGCTTTTTATGATCACAACTAAGGTGAGAGTATCTCATAGTCATTTTAATATCTTTATGCCCCAAAAGCTCTTTAACCGTGAATAAATCAACACCATTCATGACAAGTTGAGATGCAAATGTATGACGCAAATCATGAAACCTAAAATTCTTGATATCTGACTTATCCAAAGCTGTTTTAAATGACCTTTTAATATTATCAAACGGCCTTCCTTTTTTACTTGGAAAAACATAAGGACTATCTGGGTCTTTTCGCACACGCAACAAAACACTTTCCACTGCCTGATTGATTGGAATATGTCTTATCTCATTATTCTTTGTTTTCAGAATTGTTATCATGCTATTCTTTAAGTCAACATCTCTCCATTTTAAATGAAAAATCTCACCTTGCCTCATTCCTGTATTAATAGCAAACTCAATAATATCTTTTAAATGTCCTTCACAATTTGATAAAAATGTCACAATATCTTCTTTTTCTAAAAAACGTGTTCGCTTATTATCAGACTTATAAGACCTGATCCCTGATACAGGATTCTTACCTTCGAATAATCCCCACTCAATTGCTTTATTCATCATTGCTCTAAGACAACCTACATTTTTGTTAACACTGGTTTTTGATACTTCCTTTAATCTATGAATCCTAAATTTTTCTACCTTTAAAGTGATGATATCTTTCAAATAACAATTACCAAAATAATTCCTGATATGCCTAAGATTATGTTTCTCTGACTTCCACCACGTTGGACGATTAGGCTTAAGATAAAGCTCTACATATTGATCAATTAAATCATAAAGTTTTATTTTCGATTGCTTCTTAATATCCAAAAACTTATTTTCTGCTATTTCTGTCTTTCTTTTAATCAATGCATTCTGAGCAACCTTTTTATTAGCGCCAACTTTTTCTCTAAAGCGCCTACCATCAACAGAATAATCTATGCAATATATAGTATTATTTTCATTAGACATAAAAACAGCTCTACAATGCTTACACTTAACTTTCTTAGAATCTTGATAAAACTCAAAATTCTTTTTACAAAAAATACAGCTTATTCGTCTATAAATACCCTTGGACATTTTACTCCCCTTTCATTTTCAGCAATCATTTCAACAGCATGATCGCTCATCCAATCATTAATAGTCTTCTCGTCAAATCGCAACAATCTGCCTAATTTTACATAAGGCATTCTTCTTTGCCATACCCAGGAATAAACAGTATTCTTACTTATACCCAAATATTGTGTTACTTCTTCAATGTCCATATATCGTCTTTTCGGAGCTATCATTGTTATCTCATTTCATAAGCTAAACATTAACCTATTACGAATATTTTATATATTCGCTTTTCCTTTGTTCCTATTCAAAGTTATTCCTATATAAATCCATACCAACAGACCGATATTTCTTTTCACAACAATTACCATCTAACAAATTAATAACACGAGGCTTAAAATAACTAAAGTTTAAGCATTGATGCGTATTGTTTGCTCGACTAATATAATAACCTTGCCCATATGGATGCAGCCTCTTAATCGCATCAGGATGAAGAATAAACTCTTTAACATGCTTAAGAGAACTTTCTCCTGTATAAATCTGATTACCAAACTCTCCTTGTTTTTTTCTAAACGTTCTTTCTTCCTCATCACAAGTACCAATACTCTTTGATATCATTTCACAAAGTAACGGATCAGTTTGCTTTAGAATAATCTTTATTAAAGTGTTTTCATCAATCCTTTTCATAAAACTTTCTGAGATCGCACTTAGATCGCTCAAACTCTGATGACCAATTGTAACCATCATTCCGCTACTTCTTGCTTTATTAAGAATTTCGACAAAAGACTCCTCAGCAAAAGCGCCATATTCATCTATCATAATACTTGCACGAGTTTTTCTGTCTATCACATCACTTTGAATTAAAGCAGAAACATATCTTAAATGAGCCTGTACCATTCGACCAATCTGCTTTGCTTTAATGGGGTAAGAGTTTGTAGGTAATTGAAAATAAACAATTTTTTTATCTCTAATGCAATCTGTCAAAACAATTCCTGCGTCCGCATCCTTAAACAAAGGATCATTAAAAGATTGCAAATAATTACTAAAGCCTGCTAACTCTCTCCTCCATGATACATTGCGAGTTTCCATCTTTCTTATCTCAACATCTAAAATCTTAAGATACTGATGAACTTCTGGATGATGCTTTAATGCAATCTCATTTACTTGTCGAAAAGACTCTTCACAGTTTAAATAAGCATAAACATCCATAACCGTAAATGGAAACTTTATTCCGTGTAAAATCTTATACGCATTTCTAAAAAATGCTTCTGCTACATTGTAATAATATGGGTCGCCTGCATCAAAATTACTCATAAAGGCATCAACAATAATATCTGGATCACACTCGCCAGCCTGCAAAGGATTAAATGTTTCAGACATTTCCTTATTAGCTAAAGAAAATAAAATAAAATCCTTCTCCCTACCTACTGATGTCAACAAAGATCTAAGTTGATCAGAAAAAGTTTTATCCCCTTTTCCATCAATAATAACTATTGGAATATTCTTTTTTGCATCCTGCACTATAATTGATTGAAAAATAGAACTCTTTCCTGATCCTGTCATTCCAATTATTTGCATATGTTTTTGCCTGTCATCGTCAGAAACAATGGTGGCGTACTTATTTTTGCTATCTGCATTTAAGCCCAAGAAAGTATAACTATCAAATTCTGATGTTTTCATGTAATTACTTAAAGTGTTTTCTAAGGAATATGGATAATACGTATATTCATGCTTGGCTTTGTTCCCATAAAGGTTCAGTGAAATCTCCATCATCTTGTTTGTTAGCTTCTCCCAATAATGCCCTAAGAACCGCTTAATCAACCAAAAAATTATCCAAACAATAATTATTTTGAAAGCAAAAGTAAAAATATCTATTAGTTCCAATCTTGAATGAAATATCCCTCCTGACATTTTTTGAAACTCAGGAAAAATGGTAAAAATTATTTCTTTAATTCGATACGCTAACATAACCGCCTCCTTCTAGATTACATACAACGTCATCATATTTGAGAAGCTTAAAATATCTCCCACCTTGATTTAATAAAGCTCCTCCTCCAAACGTTGATTCTATAATTTTCCTTAATTCTTTTAAAATATGCTCATCTCTGCAAATATATAGAATGTTCCCCTCCTCAATATCTGCCCTATTTGCATAATATCGAAAAACTCTTTGATATCTCTCTCTATTTTTTAAACTACGTTCATATTCCACAAAATACTTTTTTATCCTTCTTTCTTCTCTACTAAAAAATATGGCATCTGGAATACGTTTATAAGATATCTCAAATCGAGCCGAAACAGGCAAAGCGCGTAAATAGTACTCAGAACACCACCTGACAATATTAAATTCTACTTTTTTCATAAATGCATGTCGAATCTTCGCTAAACATAAATCATGCTCAACTTGCCCATAATTAACTTTTTGAAGCTTAAATTGAGGAAAATCAGGATAAAAACGTTGGATTAAAGCATAAATATCAGGATTATCAATAAACCAAACGCTCTTTACTCCTAACTTAAAGCACTTTAACCCACATTTATACAAAAACACCCTAAAAGACTCGTTTTTAGCCCTACTTTGAACAAAATTCTTAATATCGCCTGTCATAGCAAAACGATGTTCTGCCATATACCTTAAAACTTCTATTTTTTGTGGCATTGCTTGGTAAACATCTATTCCATATTTTAAGTACTCTTGCTTCATGTAAAAAGTATGCCATACAAGGTGACAGTTGTCAATAAAAACCATACATTACTGTCGCTTCTATACTATCAATGATACCTAAGACTATACGGCGTAACAGCTTACGAACGCGACAGTTTGTCTAACTTTTCTTACGCTACTGTCGCTTTTCTATTGACTTATCAAAATATTGGATTACACTTATATTACAAGACAACAATCTAAGGATAAATTGAAAATGAAATTAGGCGATAAAATCAAGAAATTAATTGCAGAAAGTGAATATAAGAATTTAAGAACGATTCACAGGGCAATCATAAATAAATTTGGAAACGAGCATGCTATATCCTACAGAACGCTCCTAAGAACAACTCAGGGAGATTTTAAAGCAAAAGAAAAAACATTGTTTCAACTTAGCACATTGCTAAGACTAAAAAATTCCGAAATAAGAAAAGGTACAGATCAGGAAGAATCATCAATCAAGTTCTACTCTTTTAATAAAGATTCAAAGCTATATCAATTGGACTCTGGACTTCCAGTTTGCACAACAAAAATAATTATCAAAAAAGATGGCCAAACAACAGAAGAGCAAGATACAGATAAAAATGCTCAAATAAAATTTGTATATATTCTGTCAGGAGAAATTGAAATAATAATTGAAAAGGAATTCGAAATAGAAAGAAAGCATCTTAAAAAAGATGAATACTTCTCTTTCAATTCAATACATGCCCACCACTACAAAAATACATCATCAAAACGTACAACAAAGTTCTTAATAATACAAACCAACCAATACCTCTAAAACCCTACCCTCTACACTATATACTCAAAATAATCTATTATTCTCAACACGATGTTCAAGACCACTACCTCTCATATAAATATATTGTTGGGAGGGAGTGGTCTTGAACTTTCAGAACCGCTTGCGGTGATGACAACGTGTTGAGATACAATAAGTTACAGCTCTACCTTTAATACAAACCCATATACAAGCTGTATATAAATCTGTATATAAATTAGATCTTCATTTCAAACATACTCCTCTCCCCTTTCTTGCCGCTCAAGTTTAATTCTTATTTCTCCTACCGCACAAAAAGCTATGTCAAGGCAGCCGCTTCGCTAGACCACCATTAACATTAGAAGAAATCAGAATTGCGCTTCTTTTGTCAAGAAAGGGAATAGCCCTTTTAAACATTAACGACAAAAAGGAGGTTTGCGATGAAAGTAAACGTTTTGTTAATTTTACACGGAGAGAAAATACAGGATATCAATATTCTATTAGATGAAGATATTGAAGTGTTTTTAAAAGAAAAGTGCAGCATGCACAGAGACACGTTAAGCTCATCAGAATGGAAAAACTTCATTAACTATTGTGCAGAAAAAGTCCGACACAACAAACTAATAAGAAATTTGATATTCGATATAATTAGAAATGATGTTGAAGAAGCGGTAAAACAATATAAAAGCAGAAATGATTTGAAGAAAACCCAATCTACAAAACAAAGTATCGATCATTATTTCTTTGCATTTAATGGTGGGACAATACTTAACAATGAACCAATTAACAAATAGGTATCTAAAACGCAAATATTAACATCGATTAATTCCATTTCGTTCTTAGCCCCTTGTGACAAAATATCGTTCAGATCATAAATTCTGTTTGACAAATCTTTCAGGCGTGATTTGAGCAATTTCTTCTTATTGCCCTTAAACTGAGAATCAATAAAAGCTAACAATCTATTTTTATACTTATCTTCTGTAACAGATATTACAGTTTTATCGCTTAATTTTATTGTCTCATTCTTAGCAGGGTAGACATAATCAGCAAAACCTTTTAGAATATTTCTGCAAGAAGATAAAGCCTGCGACCATTCTTCAGGATTTTTTGATTTTAGCCTGTCATAGGCAGCAAGAAACTTTTTAATAGCATCTGGACAAATCGATAATAATTTTTGATCTACTAACTCTTTTGTAGATTGAAAAACAGATTCAGTAATTGTTTCAAATTTGAGTTGAAGATTTATATTAAGAACGTAATCATAAACATTGTTCCGAATCTTACTAATTAAACTTTTTTTGTCCTTAATTATATTCATTATATAATTTCTTTGAGTTGTCAAAACATTTAGAACGTCCTGATATCTCTCAACAACAGTTTCGCCGGAAGTAGACCCAGTATAAATACTTTCATAAGAATGTTTTCTAATTGCAGGCGTGA
Organism: Candidatus Zapsychrus exili; assembly: GCA_030765585.1. Lineage (GTDB taxonomy): Bacteria > Omnitrophota > Gorgyraeia > Zapsychrales > Zapsychraceae > Zapsychrus > Zapsychrus exili. The sequence continues at coordinate 18,003 of JAVCCJ010000090.1, forward strand.
ATTGAGAAGGTGTTTTTAAGTTTTCTAAAGCTTTTAAATTATTATCTACCATTGCTTCAAGTTCGACTATAGATTCAATCCAATAGCGCTCATCGCTTTTCTTTGTAACAGAATCCTGTACAACAGTGGTTCTTCCGGCTCTCTTAGCACAAACAAAAAGTTCACTTAATTCTATTCCGTTTGGAATGCTTGTGTCCTTATAACCATGAAGTTCAAGAGTAAACCAATTAAGAGCTTTGTAATCATTGCGCATTCTTGCTAATTTCTTACATTTTGTAATAATTTTATCTAAAGGCACATCACCAGCTTCAAGACTAAACAAAAGCTCTTCTGAAACGGCTAAAATCTGTTCAGTTAACATATTTTTCTCCACTCTTCTACTGCTACTTGTTTTCTTTAACTATTTTATAAAACTTATTCATTTTTAATAAACTGTTACGAACCTCTTTTAAATCTTTAAATCCTCCAATATTTCCATCTACTATAATTTTGCTCTCCAATATTCTAGAAAGCATCTGCAATTCATCAATTAAAACATAATACTGTCCTATATCCTTATCTTCCTTATCAATCTTTTCTATATAATTGTTAAAAAACCCCTCAGCTGATACCTTTAAATCGCCACTCAAAAAGAATTTTATACCTACGCACAAATCTATTTCAAAAAAGCTTGATGCTATATCTATCTTTGCAAATAAAAGTTGCGCTATATCATAATAAACTTTTTCATCTGAACCCAAAAGAGTTAAAATTCTTTGAAACGGAGAAACATTTAAGAACCTTTGATCATACTTCATAAAAAAAGTGCTGCTATACTCAGATGGATCCATATTGATACCCAATGTTTGTTTCTGACGAAAGTTCTTCAACATTTGCAACGAGTTAGCCCAATTCCTTCTATATACAGCTAAAGCACTCTCAATGCCTTCAATGGCAAGATTTATTCCGTTTTCAACATATCTAGCTGTTAATTGTTCGATTCGTCTTTGAGCGATATACTTCTCTAATCCAAACCTATATGCGATCCAAGCTGTAAATATAATAGAAACGAATGTTGTTGCAAATTGTCCTAAAAACTTCACAACTCCTATTTTCTGAGATTGATTGAAATGGATTGGAAAGATCCTGCTTGCAAGAAATGTTAGAATTATTGTTAACAAATAAAATAATACTTTTATCTTATTTAATCTTTGTGCCCATTCTTTAATCTTATTTAACATATTTTACCTCACTTAGCAGTTGATATAAATTCTCCGCTAAAGTTTCCTTTGGTATAAACTCTTCGTATACTATTTTGTTTTATCAATCATTTTGGTATCTTCTTCTACAGCAGCAAGAGTACATACCACGCAAATAAAAACAACAAGGCCTAAGAATCCAGCTAGAGCTCCAAGCCCTTGCCTCAATTCACCCTCTGCTTTCATAAGCGCTAAGATACATAGCCCTAAAGAAAATAACATAATTACAAGTACTTTAAATGCACTTGAGAATGCACGCTCCAAATTATTGTTTATTTTTCTTCCTAACAAAGAAACTATAATAACAAAAAAAGAAAAGAAAAGTAAAAAAAGACCCGCACTGCCAGACGTTATCTTTCCAGAACCAAAAAGTGTTTGAATGCTAATACTACCTAAAGCTTGAATATCTTTTGAAAGTAAAAATACTCCTAAAAGTGCTAAAATAAACCCTATAATCAAACCCACTAATTTAATTATGTGCGTTGGCTCCCATTTCATTTCTTGCCCCCTGCTTATAATAATTCAGATTTAACTTATTTAAATAGTCTAGGTGCTTGTTTTACTGACTTTTTTCTACTTATCATAATTTAAATTTAATTGCAAAAAACGCCTAGCATGGCTGCAAATCCTGCCGACTCAAAACTAAACACCAATATTTCTTTTAAAACATTATATCACAAGCCAATTTGTTGTCAGAGAAAGTTTTATTATAGCCTTTTTATAAATTTATAGAAACCATAAGAAATACATCTTAGGAAGGGAAATTGAAATCTCTTGTGGCAGCCTTGTGGCAGAATTGTTATAAAAACAGGCATTTTGAGGCAAACACATACAAGTACACACAAAAACAAAAGACCCGCTTCTCTCGACGAAAAACGGGTCTTTAAGTTGGTTGCGGGGACTAGATTCGAACTAGTGACCTTCAGGTTATGAGCCTGACGAGCTACCTGACTGCTCTACCCCGCGGCATTCTGTAAAAAATTCTTTAATTGCTTCTTTAGAAATATATGTCCTAATCCGCTTAAGCGGATTTTACAGGATACCCGCGCGCGCGGCTATCTAAAAGCAAGTATTAGAGTCTAGGCCCTAGAACCTAAAACCTAAACAACTATTCTTCAACATCTTCGAGACGATAAATCGTTTCACCTTCTCGTACTATACCCATTTTCTCTCTTGCAACCTTTTCCAAATAAACCGGATCGTCTTCTAACTTTCTTCTCTCTTCTGCTAATTCTACGTTCTTTATCTTCAAACGCTGTATCTGTTTTTCATACTCTGCTATTCTAGCTTTTTTATTACACATAACAAAATATGAAGGAATAAAAACAGCCAAAATCAAAAATGCAAAAATAAAAATAACAATTGGACTTTTCATAACATCAGGATCTAAAGATTAGGTTCTAGCGATTAGGTTCTAGGTTCTAGCTTAACAACAAAACCTAGGCCCTAGCACCTGCATCTCTACATTTAATATATTTTTCCCCAAAGCGAACCAGCGTATACAGCCTTACTCCCGAGCTCTTCTTCAATACGAAGTAACTCGTTATATTTAGCTAGTCTATCTGTTCTTGATAAAGAACCTGTTTTTATCTGACCAACTCCTGTTGCAACAGCTAAATGAGCAATGGTTGTATCTTCTGTCTCACCTGATCTATGCGAGATAATAGATGTAAACTTATTTTCCTTTGCTAAATTTATTGCAGCAAGCGTTTCAGATAAACTTCCAATTTGATTTACTTTAATAAGGATTGAATTTGCAGCCTTTTGTTCAATTCCTTTTTGTAATCTTTTAACATTTGTAACAAATAGATCATCACCAACAAGCTGAATATTATCACCTATCTTTGATGTCATTTCAATCCATCCATCCCAATCGTTTTCATCTAAACCATCTTCAATTGAAATGATAGGAGTTTTCTTTATCATATCAGCATATACGCTAACAAGTTCTGATGCTGTTATAAGCGATCCATTATATGTATATTTGTCATCTTTAAACATTTCTGATGAAGCACAATCAAGAGCAATAAACACATCCTTATCTGGAGTGTATCCTGCTTTTTCAATAGCTTCTAATATAAGAGTAATAGCCTCTTCATTGCTTGATAAATTCGGTGCAAATCCACCTTCATCTCCAACTGATGTATTAAAACCATTTGCAGAAAGAATAGACTTTAAATTATGAAAAACTTCAGTTGCCATTCTCATCGCTTCAGTAAATGTTGGAGCGCCTAAAGGAGCAATCATAAATTCTTGAATATCTAAATTATTATCAGCGTGCATGCCGCCATTTATAATGTTCATAAGAGGAACTGGAAGGATTTTTGCATCATCGCCACCAAGATATTTATAAAGTGGCTTTTTTTGTTCTGCTGCAGCTGCCTTAGCAATTGCTAAAGAAACACCTAAAATAGCATTTGCGCCAAGCTTACCTTTGTTTTCTGTTCCATCTAAAGCTATTAAATCACGGTCAATCGTTTCATAACAAGGTTCTTTTCCTACTACTTTTTGAGCGATAACAGTATTTACATTATCAACTGCCTTTGATACGCCACGTCCCATATATTTTGATTTATCGCCATCGCGAAGCTCAATTGCCTCATGTTCGCCAGTAGAAGCACCTGATGGTACTATTGCGCGACCCATAATGCCTGAATCAAGAACCACATCAACCTCAACTGTAGGATTACCTCTTGAATCGATTACTTGACGTCCTTTTACTTTAGCTATTTTAGACATAATATTTCCTTTTAAATGAGCTCCAAACTTACGGAGTCACAATTCATTATGACGAACATAAGTTTGATGAGCGAATTTACCCCGAGCTTTAACGAAGGGTCTAAATTTTTTCTTAATACTTAAACCTTATCCCTTATTTGTAGAACGGCGTCCAAAATAACATAGTTTTTTTGTTTAGTCAAGAATTTAAATACGCCTCAAGCCTTTCTAGCTTTATTTTATTTAGTTTTGTGCTATACTTATCTAACAAAAACGTCTAACCCATTACAAGGATTTAAGATATGAAAAAATTTAAAACATTCCTAAGACTTAACTGGCTTAAGATACTTCTTTTTGTTATTGCAGCTGCCGTAATTATCTTCTCTATTATTTTTATTAAGTATTGTATTACTAATTATTTTACTCTAGAACCATTTAGCCGTAGGCAAATATCAGGTCAAATGGCGCTTCTCTTACCTATGTTCGTGATCGTTCATATGGTGTCCTTGCCTATTATGCTAGGTATGCAATATTACTTTATGCAAGGTGGATTTGCAAAGATGGGACAAAGCAAAACTGCATTAGCTAAGGCGAATGTCAAATGGGATGAAGTAATAGGAATGGAAAACGCCAAACGAGAAGCCTGGGAATTAGTTAAGCTACTTAAAGACAGAGCACTTGTTCATGCAATTGGTGGAAAAATTATAAAAGGTACTATTATGATAGGGCCTCCTGGCTGTGGTAAAACATATCTTGCTAAAGCCATTGCAACAGAATGTGGTCTTCCTCTATTATCTGCAGTAGGAAGTGAATTTATTGGAATGTTCGTAGGTCTTGGTACTGCTCGAATGAAATCTCTATTTAAAGAAGCTCGCGCCATGGCAGCACTTCATGAAGGTTGTATTGTATTTATCGATGAAATAGATTCATTCGCTCGTCATCGCCAAACAGATAAAGGTTTTGGCGGCGGTGTTATGGACCGTAATGCAACGATCAACCAATTCCTAACAGAACTTGATGGGCTTCGCCAAGCTGAAAATAACATTGTTGTTATTGCTGCAACAAACATCCCTGAAGATGAACTTGACTCAGCTATAATGCGTGCTGGTCGCTTTGATAGAAAAATTCATATAACAAAACCAAACCTAGATGAAAGAAAGGATTTGTTTGAATTCTATCTAACAAAAGTTAAAGCAGAAGATAAAATAGATCCTCAACTCTTAGCAAGAAAAGCGCTTTTCTTCTCTCCTTCTGATATTCATTCAATGATACGTGAAGCAAGTTTGATAGCACTTAGAGATGCAAGAGATACCGTTTCTATGAAAGATCTTTCAGAGGCTTATGACCGTGTCACATTTGGCATGAAATCAAATATAACGCTAACCAAAGAAGAAAAAATTTGGACAGCTTATCACGAAGCAGGACATGCCGTTATCGCATATCTTCTGCATCCTACAAACGACGTAATAAAAGCGACTATCATACCTCACAAAGGCTCTTTAGGTTTTGTTTATCAGCGCCCTATTGAAGAACTTCATTCATCAAACAAAGAACTTCTTTTGGCAAATGTTAAAGTAAGCATTGCAAGTTACGTGGCTGAACAACTTAAGTTTGGCTCAACATCATCTGGTGTTGGCGGTGGACGCGGAAGTGATTTTGATAATGCATCAAGAATAGTACAAGCCATGGTTTGGCAATATGGAATGGGAAAATCTGGGCTTATAGGAAACTTTATGGCTCATACAGATGCCTCAGGCCAACCAATAATGTCAGAAAAAATTAAAGAAGTCTTAGATAGTGATACGCAAAGTATTTTACAAGACTGCATTGAAGAAGTAAAGCGTACCCTATCAGAAAAACAAGATGTCTTAGAAACGTTTGCACAAAAATTATTAGAAAAAGAAGAGCTTGAATACGACGAGATAACAACTATATTTGATAAATTTGGTATTCAACCAGCATCAAAGAAAATTGAAAAAACTTAAAAAGTACAAGATACAAGAAACAAGATACAAGAAACAAAAACTGTCATTCCTGCGCCCTTTTGTCATTCCAGTTTTTTGGCGTGAGCCAAAAATACCGGAATCTCAAAAGGGATAAACTCCAGCAGGAATCTCCTAAAAATTCAATAAAAGACAGTTTTAAAAACTAGATTCCTGTATCCGCTTAACAGCTCCACAGGAATGACAAAATTTTATATTTAAATGAAATTCACTATACAAACAAAACTTTTAGCATTACTACTGGTAATATTTTTATCAATATCCTGCGGAAAGAAAGAGCTTCCTAAACTTACCCTAGAAGAAGCTCATCAAAAATTCATAGCAATATGTAAAGACGAGTACGGACTTGATGTAAGCCTAAAGATAGCTGATAATACTTTATGGATTTATCTTCCTATAGACCACCCATTCTATCAATACAAAGCTTCACCCCCTGCTCCAAGCACACAAGAAATAGTTGAAAAACATAAGATAAACAAACTCGATAGCGAATTTAAAGACTCTTCTTTTGTTATCTCCTACGATATTGTAAAAGACAAAATATATCCTTCAAAAGACCCTGGTTATGAGTCTAAAAATCACGACGAATTTTCTAAAAAATATAGAAAAATATTTGAAGCCATACTTCGCTCCTATTTTGATCTTAAAGAGTCCACCATGCCTGGGTTTGCAGTAAATGCGGAGCTTGAAATTGAAGAAACAAAAATAGACTCGTACGTCCAAAACGCGAGTGCGCCTGAATTCTTTGTTATTGTTATCGCTGATATAACATCTGGCCTGATTATTGAATATACCGCAAACCTAGATGATTATAGGCGCTATGCAAACAGCTCTCTCCCATACGAAGAATATTCAAAACGACTACTTTATGATATGCGAGGAGAAGTAGAGCTAGTGGGCGACCGACAAGGAAAGAATCTAAAAACATATGCTATAAGCTGGCAAAGCTTCTTAAGCAGACAAATGAAGAATCGTATTAACTTTAAATATGGAAGAAGCCAGTTTCCCCCATCAGATGACACAAGAAAAGAAATATTATCTGCAGTTGTTGAAACAATACGATTTTATAATTTTGAAGACTTTGATTCGGTTATGCTAAACAATCTTAGGAATGAAACAAATGAAGTTGTATCAAAAGAAGCTATTAAAAAATTAACCGAAGAGTCTGATGACCCTTCGGTGGGTAAATTCCACGTAATCAAATTTGGACTCTAGGCACTATTCACTAGCCGCTGATTTATCTAGTACTTCTACTTTTCGACCCTTTACCTTCAATCTTCCGCCAACAAACATCTGTATCGCCTTAGGATATATACGATGTTCAATCCTATGAATTCTCTCTTCTAAGTCTACTATAGTTTCTTTCTCGTGAATCTTAATTGACTCCTGCATTATAATTGGACCATTATCCATTTTATCATTAACAAAATGAATAGTCACACCCGTTACTTTCGCACCATAAGTAGATGCATCTTTTATGCTATGCGTCCCCTTAAATGAAGGAAGTAATGACGGATGAATATTTAAAATTTTTCTTGGAAACTCTTTAACAAAAAACGGAGTTAAAAGTTTCATATATCCAGCAAGTACAATAAAATCTATATTATTTTCCTTTAAGCTAATAACAATATCCCTGTCGTAACTTTGCGGATTTGTATATTCCTTAGGATTTAAGCACAACGTCTTTATGCCAGCTTCTTCTGCTCGCTTTAAAGCATACGCTTTTCTTCTATTTGAGAAAACAAGCGCGAGCTCTGCTTTTATTTTTTTCTCTTTAACAGCCTCTATTATAGCTTGCAAGTTTGATCCATTGCCTGAAACAAATACAGCAAATTTCATATTATATATCCTCTCTAACAGCTCGATCCCAAACCACTGTCATCTATAGTATCTATAGTATTAGTAAACGCAAGTTCACCTTTTTTATCTTTAATAAAACCAACAACCCCCACGCCGCAAACAAGCAATCCTATCCCAGACAATATCCATATTTGGCCTATAAATTCTGATAAGAGTGAACTTGTTATCATTGATATTAAAAACGCAAAATGTATTACTATTTCAAGTGCACTAAACACTTTCCCGCGCATTTCATTATCACTTACCATATGCACAACAGTATTTGATGTTATAAAAACAGGCCCAACAACCACACCTAACATTAATGCTAATAACATAGCAATAATCATATTCGGGAAATTATGCACAATAATAGCAAATGACATAAGCATAATGCCCCCTAAAATAAGGCAAAAGAATATAGTGTTATACCATTTAAACTTCCTACCCCACCTACCATATGCCAAAGCACCTAGAAATAAACCTATGCCTAGGCAAACTGCCAGAACACCTAAATGTTTTGTAGCGCTATGAAATGTATTTTGAATAAAAACAATAATTACAACATAAACAGAACCAGCTGCTGCAAGCAAAATAAAAAGCATATTTATAATAAAACGAATATCTTTCTGCGCTCTTAAATATACGAAACATTCATTTATCTCGCCCCAAACCGATTTACGCTTCTCAACTGCCTTTTTCCAAGCCTTTGTTTCTATTATATCTTTTATTTCTCTCTTAAGCTTTATAGGTAGAGTTATAAAAAATATTATGGAAGCTGATACAAAGAATGTAAGAGAATCAACAATAAATCCATTTCTTGCACCGAACCAATCAATTAAAAACCCACCTAAAGCACAACCTAATACAAACGCTATCATTCCAGTAGTAGATACTAGCGAGTTTGCAACTATCAGCTGATTATCATCAACTATATCAGGAATGATTGACATCTTAGCCGGCATATAGAAGCGGCTAAAACAAAACGCAAGAAAAACTATTATGTAAATTGGAATCATGGATTCCCAAAATATAAATATCAAAGGGATCAATAAAACAAGAATGCCGCGCGCCAAGTCGCAGACAAAAAGCGTGGTTCTTCTGTCCCAACGATCTACAAATACGCCAGCAAATGGTTGAATGATAAATACAGGAATAATGGTAAACGTTAGGAGCTTGGCCAACATAGTAGGGGACCCAAACGCACGTTCTGCAACAAAACCAACTAATGCAAGCTGATGAATGCGATCGCCAAACTGTGATATAAGCTGCGCAAACCACAACCTTTGAAAATTGCGATTATCTGAATGTGTAAGAATCTTGATTATACTCAATTAATATATCTCCTAATAATAAAACCCAAAATCCAAATATTACAAAATTCAAAATAAATTCAAAATCCCAAATTCTAATAAACATTTAGGTTTGGATTTTGAAATTAGGATTTATTTGGTAGTATTGATATTATTTGGATTTTGAATTTATTCTTTTATAATAATAATCATAACATTAATAATAAATCAAAAATAGATATATTCAAGTAAAAAAGGTAGCACCTTCCTTTTAGGGTCAAAGGAAGGTGCTACCTTTTTTGCAATGCTTTTGATATTAAACGCCGTTAGGAAATTTTAGTATGATTTGTATATCGAGCAAGCAGATACCATATCAACATTACTGTTTGAAGTCTCGCTTTAAGCTATCGCTTTTAGAAAAGTCTCTTTCCCTATCTCCTTAATCAAAAGCGCTAGTCTTTGACGTGGCTTTGCATTTTCTTGATAAAACTTAACCACTCTTTCGACAATATCTAAAACCTCTTCTTCATCAAATATCTTATCAAGTTTAAATCCCAAATGAGGCGTTCTTCCTCCACAACCTCCAAGATAAACAGCATACCCTATTCTCTTATCAGAATTTTTCGGATTCACTTGGCCATGTATACCAATTTCGGTACTTTCTGGTCTAGTACATCTATTAGGACATCCTGATATTGCTATTTTAAACTTATGCGGAAGATCAAAAGCACAGCGTATCCCTCTTTTCTCTATCTTATCAAAAAGATCAAATGTATCTATAAGACCACTTTTGCACCAATTATTCCCTGGGCATGTTGTTGTGGATCTAAGTCTCGGGCCTGATGTTCCTATTGCAATACCTGCTGCTAAAGCCTCTTTTTCAACCGTATCAATATTTTCAAAAGCAATAAAAGGAACCTCTATTCCCTGACGCGTTGTCGTATGCAATATTCCTTTACCATACTTTTTTGATATCTCCGTTAAAACAGATATCTGTTGTGCAACATAATTCCCTTTTGTAGTACGTGTACGAAGCAAGAAATATCCATCTTGTTTTTGCCTTAAAAAACCTCGCTTTTTAAAAGCATCATAATCTATTTCTTTAATTCCCATATCAACTCCCCCTACTTAATAGCACCCAAAGCACTATTTATTATATCTTTTGTTTTTTCTATATCATCTTTACTATGTGCAAATGAAATAAAATTAGCCTCATATTCCGACGGAGCAAGAAACACACCGCCAAGAAGCGCTTTTCTATAAAATTGTTTAAATTGTTTCACTTTATCAAACTTAACACTAAACATCGCCCCATAACAACTAACAGACAGCTTAATATTATTTTTCTTAGCACCTTCTGTAAATGCAAATGATATATCCTCTGCCATCTCGCTTAGCTTTTTATAACTTTTTTTATACGACCTTAATTTTTCTAAAGTTACTTTGCCAGCCGCCATCACAACAGGATTGCCTGCAAAAGTTGATGCCTGATATACTTGACCTTCTGGCGCAAGATGCTGCATAATATCATTACTTGCTCCATACGCACCAATAGGCAAACCACCACCAATTATTTTTCCTAAACAGGTAATATCCGGTTTGATGCCTAAGATATCTGCAACAGAAGAAAATCCAAAACGAAAACCTGTTATAACCTCATCAAATATCAAAAGAGACTTATAGCTTTTTGTCTTTTCTCTTAAATATCTTAAGAAACTTTTATCTGGCGAAACCACTCCATAATTGCCTCCAACTGGCTCAACAATCACAGCAGCAATATCACGACCATGATCATCAAAAGCTCGCCTTAAAGCTTCTCTATCGTTTATATCAACAACAACTGTTTGATCAATAAACTCCTTTGGTACACCTTTGCTCGTCGCAAGATTTAACGATGCTAAACCCGACCCTCCTTTGACTAATAAATAATCTGCGTGCCCATGATAAGAATTTGTAAACTTTATTATCTTTTTTCTTCCAGTAATTCCTCGAGCCAAACGAATAGCTCCCATCACAGCCTCTGTTCCAGAATTAACAAAACGTATCTTCTCCATAGAAGGAATTACTTCCTTTATTAGTTCAGCAAGTTCAATCTCTGGCAATGTTGTCGCACCAAAATGCGCGCCATCTTCTATCGTACTTGAAACAGCTTTTGAAACTTGTTTATTAGCATGTCCTAAGATTAATGCACCAAAAGATAAAACATAATCTATATAACTATTTCCATCATGATCCCAGACTTTCGAACCTTGTCCTTTTTTAATTACGATAGGATCGCCCGAAACATAATTAAAAGAACGTACTGGACTATTGACCCCACCGACAAGCACACTCTTAGCTCTTTTAAGCAAAGAACTGTTTTTTGTCTTAACAATTATATTTTTAAAAGCTACTTTTGCCACGTCGCTATATCCTTTGCATGATATGTGATAATAAGATCTGCTCCTGCCCGTTTAAAAGAATGCAGGATTTCATACACTATGTCTTTCTCTTTAAAAAAACCTTGTCTTGCACCTGTCTTAATTAAAGAGTACTCACCACTTACGTTATAAACCGCGAGTGTCTTTTTAAATGAGTCTTTTGCTTTTCTTATAACATCAAGATAGCTTAATGCCGGCTTTACCATAACAATGTCTGCGCCAGCACCGATATCTTCTTTTATTTTTTGCAATGCCACATCGGTTCTTTTACTATCAAGTTGATATTTGCTTCTATCTCCGAACAGAGGCGCTGAACTTGCTATCTTTCTAAACGGTCCATAAAAGTTCGATGCAAATTTAGCGGAATACCCCATAATCTTTACATCAAAATATCCTTCTTTGTCTAATTGTTTTCTAATCGCAGCAACTTGACCCTTTGCCATAGCAGATGGTGCAACATAATCAGCACCTGCACGAGCATGTGTTAAAGCCATGCTACTAAGCGCCTTCAATGTTTGTGATCTATTTATTATTTTTGCGCCTTTTTTAATTATTCCACAATGACCATGCGTCAAATAAGCACACAAGCAAACATCTGTCATAATCACAATATCCTTAAAGCTTGACTTTAAAGCACCAACAGCCTCCTCGACAATATTGCCTTGCCTGTAAGCGCCTGTGCCTTGCCAATCTTTAGAGTTTGGCACGCCGAACAATAAATATTTTTTTATTCCAAGTTCTCGTAGATGCCTTACCTCTTTTACAAGTGTATCCACAGAAAATCTAAACACCCCTGGCATTGACGGAACTTTCTGCTTTTTAGACTCACCGCTCACAACAAACAAAGGATATATAAGCTGTTTTAAATCAATATTATTTTGTCTTCGTTTAGTCATTTTTAAACCTTATGCGCTCTTTTATAACATCACCAACTATCAAAACAGCCGGTGGCTTGACGCCTTTGTCTTTTGCCTTTTGCTCTATAGTTGATATGGTAGCAAAGGTCACTTTTTGATCCTTTGTCGTTGCTCGTTCAATAAAAGCACAAGGAACACTTCCTTTGCGACCACTTTTTTTAAGCGCTTTAACAATATTTCTAATATTTGATACACCCATCAAATAAACCAAAGTCTTACACTTTGGTGCATCAATTTCTGCATTAATGTCTTTCTTTCTTCCTGTTAAAATAGCAACAGAAAATATCTTGTCCTTTACAGTCAAAGGAATACCTGCTACCTCTGGTCCACCAATAGCTGATGTAACCCCTGGCACAACCTCTACATCAACTTTTTTGTTTAATAGATAACGTGCCTCCTGATGTCCACGACTAAATATAAAAGGATCGCCACCTTTAAGGCGTACAACACGCTTAAATTTTAATGACTTCTCATATAAAAGTTTATTTATTTCTTTTTGTTCTTTAAGATGCAAGCCATCAGCTTTGCCGACACAAACTTTCTCACAAGTTTTTTTGACAGTTTTAAGTAGCTCTGGAGATGATAAGAAATCATACAACACGCAATCAGCATTCTTTAAAGCCTTAAGCCCCTTAACTGTGATTAGTTCAGGATCTCCTGGACCAGCACCTACAATATAAACTTTTGATTTACTGTTCATAATTTAAACCTTTAAAAATATTTATAAGATCCTCTCTGCTTCTTTTTACCTGTATCGCAAGCCTACCCTGCAGGCAATGAGGCTTGATAATATTTTGATGAATCAACTGAGACATTCTATTCTGCAACCCTAGACGAATAAGTGCTGCGTGTGCAACGACGATAGCATCAAAGTCACCTTTATCAAGTTTAGCTATTCTTTCGTCAACATTTCCACGAATATCTGATACAACCAAATCTCCTCTATAATTTAAAACACCTCGTTCTCGAGCCTTACTACTTGTTCCAATTCGCGCGCCAAAAGGCAATTCGTCTAATGTGCTATTATTAAAAGAAACTAGACAATCATAGGGGCTAATTGTTTTTGTCATAGCGGCAATAACAAGGTCTTCTTTTGGTTCGTCATCAAGATCTTTTGCACTATGAACTGCTACATCAATTTCCCCATCAAGCAAGGCCTTTTCAATAGTATCACTAAAGAAACTGGTATTTTTCTCTTTCGACAGCGACGTGCTTTTATCCTTATCTCCAGCTGTAAATATTTTAACTATATCTACTGAAATACTGGGCAAGCTTTTAAAAACTTCCTGAACCTGTTTTAGCGCAAGCGCGCTCGGCCTTGCTCCAACTTTTATCCTTGTATGCATTACTATCTCCTATAATTAACTCTGCAGCCTCTTTAGCAAACTCTCCTGCCCTTTTTACACAAGGCTTTAATTTCTTATTATAATCTTGTGCCATAAAAGAAATATCATCTAGACTTTTTAAAACAATGCCTGATATTTGTTTTACATCAGGATTTACATCACGAGGTATTGAAAGATCATATATACGCTTATTTTTATTTACAAATTTCTCTACATCTTTTTTGTCTAAAATATAATGCGGACTTGATGTAGCGCTTATTATCACATCTGCTTGCTCTAAAGCATAAGGCAGTTCATCAAAAGAAATAACATCTCCTCCTGCATTGCGCGCAAGCTTCTTTGCTTTAATATGCTTTTTACGTGCAACAAAAAGTACTTTAATATCACCGATATCTTTTTTGGATATAAGTTCAGCTACCTTACCTGTTCCTATAACAAGTAATTTTTCCGCCTTTAATTCCTTTATATCATCTAATACAAAGTCCGCGATATCTTTAAAAGCAGAATCTATGCCGGAGATAAGCCTTATATCTTTTGACCAGTCTAAAACTACATCCCACATTTCTTTTATTAAATTAGGAAAACCATCTCTTTTTATCCATCTTCTTAATTGCTCTACAACTTGATGTTCTCCCAATATTTGCGAATCTAGCCCACAAGAAAGTCTTAAGGCATGTACGACGACATCCTTTGTATTATCTCTTAAATATGCATCTTTAAAAACTTTAGGGAATCTACTAAGTAACATGCCGTAAATAAATTTAGCGCTTGTATCATCTTTTGTTATGCCATAAACTTCAAAACGATTACATGTAGTAAGTACAACCGCCCCGCCCTCAGACAGCCAATTTAAAAAACTCTCAATAGGTAAACGCTTTTTAAATGCTTGCTCTCTTACCTTTAGAGAAGATGTATTATAATTTATTCCTATAAGATAGAAATTCATTCCAATTGTCCTTTAAGAAATTCTTTACATCGCGCGATAACACAGGGTTTTTTCCATCTGTGTATACCGCAATTATTGCCTGGTCATTATTAAATACCGCAGGCGAAATAAAATCACTAAGCGCTGGCTTATCAACAACATTTACCCATACAAGCTTATTCTTCGCCCAGCGACTTATTGATTCATTTACCTTTTTATTATTTGTTGCAGCAATGACTAAATGCATACCATCTACATCGCCTTTGTTTACCACTCTCTTGACCCAAACTATTTTCCCCTTATCAAGCAAAGACTTTAATGCAACCGTGATATTAGGAGCAACCACCTGCACACGAGCCCCCGCCTGATAAAGAGACAATGTTTTACGTTCAGCTACCTTCCCTCCGCCGACAACCAAGGCATGTTTGCCTTTTAAGTTAACGGCCAAAGGAAAATATTTAAGTTTTGATACGTTTATTTTCATATTTTATCTTCTACTGCTACCAAAGGACGAGTATGTATGCCACATTCTCCCCCACACTTACTTGTGCCTAACCAACGACCAGCACGCTCATTGTCGTCTGTTGTAATTCTTGTACAAGGAGAACATCCTAAAGAACGGTATCCTTCCTTATATAAAGGATTAACTTTGACCCCATAAAGAGCAAGATATTGCCAAACCTCTCTTTCCTTCCAAATAAGAATAGGATTTAATTTAATAAGACCTTTATCTCTTTCTTCTACTTCTTTAAAATCAGTTCGTGTACGGCCTTCTGTACAACGAAGTCCAGTGACCCAGCATTCTACATTCATCTCTTCAATTGCACGACGAACAGGTTCTACTTTTAAAATGTCACAGCAACGATCCGGCTCTGTTTTATAAAGCTCATTCGGTATCTCAGAATCATTCTTATATATTTTCGTCTCCGGATATCTTGCCACCTCTTCATTCATGAACTGAATAGTTTCTTCTGGTTTATATCGCGTTGTTACAACAAAACCGCGAATACTTGGTTCGACTTTCTTCGCTAAGTCCCAGACCACAACAGAATCTTTTCCAAGGCTGTTTGCAACAACCAGAGAATCTCCGTATTTGTCGTAGGCTTCACGAATAAGCACCTTTGATCTTTCTACTTTCTCTTTGAAATTTAACTTCTCAACTAATTCTTTTAGATTTTCGTTTGAATTTAATAAACTCATTTTCTTCTCCTTTAAATGAGGACATAAGTTATGGAACAAAAGTGAACATAACTTATAAGTCCGAATTTACCCCGACAGCGCTCTTTTGCGCTTTTCGGGGCTCCCTTATTTTTTTCTTATCCCTAGGCCCTAAACCCTGCCTCTAAATCTGATACTCTGGTGCCTTAACTCTACCAAATTCACTTTTATTCCACGCCCTTTCGTGAATATAGTAGAAAACCATTTTTAGCGCATTTGCCCCTATTCCAACAACTAGTGATTCGTGCATGTCTCCACTATACAAATAAACAACAACAACTGTTGTTATAAAAGCAATAGCCCTCCATGTTATCGTTTTAGCTAATGTTCTTTTTTGCGATTCCATTTCTTCCTCTACTTTACTTTGTTGACCAACTTAGTAATGTTTGAATTATAAAAAACAGGTTCCTTTTAAATCCTAACAAAAGAACCTCAATAGGCACCTAGCACCTAATCCCTACTTTTCTAACACCTAAACCCTAATCCCTGCTTTTCCAATCCCTAACACCTAATCCCTAATCCCTGCTTTTCCAATCTCTAATCCCTAACACCTAGCACCTAATCCCTACTTTTCTAGCACCTGCCTTTATATACAATACGTTACAAGACTATCTAAACCATTAAACTTTTCACAAAGGTCTTCAAACGTAATATTATCAATGACTTGCGACATTGCTTTATCAACATCATTCCAAATACTGTTAAATATTGAATCCTTTGATTTTGCCGAATCTGCCATTGGAAGAATAGATCCTCCTACAGAACGTATTACTTGTCCTAAACTAATTTTATCCGGAGCAACTGCAAGCAAATATCCGCCTTCTTTTCCTCTTAAACTTGCTACTAGACCTTCGCCCTTAAGTTGAATAAGAATTTGGACAAGATATCTTATAGGAATTCCTTGTTTATCTGATATGCTATGAATTTGCAAAGGCTCTTTGCTTGGCCAATGCAATGATAATTCCAATAATGCTCGACAAGCATAATCACATCGTGCTGATATTCGCATCTCTTTGCTCCTTTTCATACACTACTTACTTAATCAACTTAATAAAGTATATAATATTTATCACTTTTGTCAACAATTATATTTATATATTTTTGCGAGACAGTAGGTAGGATATTTTTATGTTAATGAGTTCTTTGCAAGGCTATTTAGTTCAGAATTTGCTAAAGCAACAACTTTTTTCTTAACAGCCCTAGAATAATATTCTTTCTCTGTCTTGCTTAATTTTTCTCCATTTACCTTCTTTAGAAACAATTCCTTTTGCTTGGGAGAAAAAACTTGTGATAAAGCATATTCTAAAGATAATTCTTCATGTTTAGCTCTTTTCTTTTGCGACTCTAAAGCTTCTTCAGAAAAATAACTTTGAAAAGTATTCTTTACTCTTTGAGGGCTAAGCAAATGTTTATAAACTAAGAAATTTCCACTATTATATGCTAAATAATTTCTAAATCTGACCATTTCTTGCCTATCATCATCATCTAAATTTTCATAATACTTATTTGTCCATGAAAACTTTAAATGATAAGACTTATACAAAGACAAAGACAGCAAAAATAAATATCTGAAACTTTCTTTATCATCTTCCGACGGTAACAATTGCTCCACCATGTCATAATCGAAATCATAATTCTTAGCTGCATTCGCTAATAGCACTGGAAAACCCTCTAAGAACCTTGGCTCATTGCTTAAAACAACTTCGCTTAATGCTTTATTAACATCAAACTCTTCGCTTGTCTCAAATAAAGGCAACCCCAGTTTATTTAATTTTTTTGTTAGTTCTTTCTTATCCATTATAAACTCCGTTATATTCTTGCTAGTAAAAAATCCAAATGACCTCGAATCCTTTCTTCTGATATATCGTATTTAATAGTTTCATTCCATCTTTTCTTTAACGTATTAATATCAATTTCTTTAGGTTTAGCTTTTATCAGCATACGGCAATCATCAAAATCAACTCCGCTCCCTCTCATCAATTTACTTATAATAAGATCGTAATAATTCAATATACCAACATATATGCTTCCAATACTTTCAAGCTTTATATGATTATTGCCTTCCATTGGTGACTCTAAAAGCTCTGTAGTAAAAATATTATTATTTTTATAAAGATCAAATTCCCATATTTCGCCTTTTCTTTTCCATTTACTAACACCAACTTCTTTATAGCCCAGACTTTTTAAAGTTTTTATTAAATAACTATATTCATTTTCAACTGGCAACATAAAATCAACATCCTTAGTTGACGCTTTTACTCCTATTAAAGTCATTGCTGTACCACCACATGCAATTAAATGTATCTTTCTCTTTATGAATCTATCCCATAAAGATAAGATATTAAATAATTCGGCTTTGTTTAGTCTTTATTCCATAATATTGTACGCTTATATACAATTAATTGTACAGAAACATACAATTTATTGTATGTTTCTGTACAACTCTATATAAAAAATATATACTATAATATTGGATTTGTCAAGCATATTAGGCAGGATTACCTTTATTTTTACCTTAAACCTTATTTTTATTGCTGTTAAATGCCGTTATAAGGTTTTTATATTATTTAATTGTCATTGCGAGGAGCACGAACGACGCGGCAATCTCAATACCTTTTACCTTTTGCCTTTTTACTTATAAATCGTGGCGAAACCACGATCTAACAATTCTTGATTTAAGAGCTTGCCTTGCGAGGCTACTTGCTGCGGATCAAGGGACTGTCCTCCCCTTGTGTAAAACACATCAACCAAATATCTATCATACTTATCAGAGCCATAAGTCTTTATCACAACAAAAGGCACTTTTGCTAATTCCTCTACCACAAACTTCTTTGCAGCATCTCCTTTTTGAGTATAAAGCTCCGGCGCATCAATACTACGAAGTCTTAGTCTCTGACGCATTCGCACACCAAACCCGCAATCAATTTTAACAATAATAGTATCAGCATCTACTACTCTTTCAACATATGCTAAATATGTATAAAGCTCGTCTCTATCTGGATTCTTAACTAATCTTAAGACATAGCCGTCATCTATTTTGGTTGACACCACAACCTTACCCTTGCTTAATGCTATCTTGGTTGCCGTGGGCTTATCAATATTAATACTAAATCCGCAATCTATCTCAACTTCTACATCTGATTTATGCGTATCACTTCTTGCCTTCGTAGAATAATGATACAGCTTGCCGCGCACAACTTTAAGTTTCTTTGTCCCAACAATAAAGTTGAGCTTTGGTATATCACAAAAATCTTTATAAACAAGTCGAAGCCTGCCGCTTGTCATATTTTCTTTTAATATCTTTTGTCTAAGGCACTCACGCTTTTTATCATCCTTAATCTTAGTCAGCAAAATATAATGACTAAAACTTAAAACGTTACGTTGAGGTTTATTTGGATACATTTTATAAAACTGCACCATCTCAATAATAGTACGATCATTGATGCCAAGCTCTTTAGATAGTCTTTCGTAAAACCCTGTACCATGCAAATCAGCATGTGCTGTATCTTTAAGAAGAAACTCTGTAATATGTTTTCCGTTATTGTGATAGGTAAGTTTTTTCTGATACACAAGCTCGTTTTGTGTAGCGATAATGCCGCGTGCCATCTCACGACGGATGAGGGCTACAAGCTTCTTGTAGTCTTTGGTGGTGATTACGTCTTGTATCTTTTGAGATTTTTTAGGTTTTTTCTTTGGCATAAAAATATTCTAGCAGAAAAATGAAAATTTGTCATTCCTGCGAAGGCACGTAAAGTCCCGTTGGGACTACGTCCCTTTACGGGCAGGAATCTCGCTAGTGGACACTCAGCTTTGCTGGAACGCTTTGAATAATTGAACAGCGTTACTGACAGAACCCTCTTAATACCAACTAGTTATTGAGAAACGTGTAAGTTCAAGCCTCTAGCGCAACACTTTACCTGTTATAATAACGGGGAAAGGAGTTGCTTATGGCTAAATATACTAGATTAACTTTTATTGAGCGTGAAGAAATCAGCCGACAATTAG
>JAVCCJ010000093.1 GCA_030765585.1 Candidatus Zapsychrus exili
AGCTTTCCGAAAGATTCAGAAGCCAATGGATTAAGGTAAAGTTTTATAGAGACAAGCCGGATTTAAATGGTGCTAAAAGGTTAAAAAACGTAAGATTTTGTGAGGCAACCAAGGAAGCTATTACGCATCCTATTATTTTGGACAGAAACAGTATATCCTGTCCAGGAGCTCAGCGTGCTTTTGGATGGAAGAGTGAGCATGAAAACGGACTTTTAGAGAACTGTAGCGATAAACAACAAATCAAAAAAAGTGCTTTAAAATCAATGCTTTCTGAGGTGCCGCATTTTAATAAACCTTTTAAGTATATAGGATTAAATACTGATGGAGAGCCAGATCTTGTTATGTCATATTTGGCTCCTTCTGATGTTATGGATTTTGTAAAGATATTCAATAATAAATGCGGTAAAAATCTCGAATGTTCATTATGCAGCATGATGTCAATCTGTGGCGGCATAGCAGCAACAACTTATTTAAATAAGAATATTAATATTTCTTTTGGGTGTAATGACTCGCGCAGATTGGCAGATATGAAAAGAGATAATTTGGCTATAGGCATCCCAAATAGATTATTTAAGGTATTTATTGATTAGATTTATAACAAGAGGTAGAAAATGAAGACATATTTAGATTGCATACCCTGCTTTTTTAAACAGGCTATTGAGGCCTCAAGGATTGCAGGTGCAAACCAAAAAACGCAAAAAAAGATATTAGATAAACTATCCAAAGTTTTATCAGATATTTCATTGACTTCCTCTCCACCTGAAATGGGGCGAGTCATATACAAGTTGGTTAAAGAAATGACTTTTGAAAGAGACCCATATAAAAAGATAAAGGATAAAAGCAATAAGCTTGCCTTGAGATTTTACAATAGATTAAAAGATAAAGTATCTCGCTCCAATGATAGATTATTGACTGCTGTAGAATTAGCCATTGCAGGGAATATTATCGATTATGGGGTGAAAAATTCTTTGGATGTAGGCAAAGAACTGAATAAGATTTTAAACGGAAAAAAGAAAGCTCCCCAAAAAAAAGATAAAGTTCATTTTGATTATTTTCATTTTAAGCAAGTTTTGAGTAAAAGCGAAAATATTCTTTACTTAGCTGATAATGCAGGAGAGACGGTTTTTGATCGTATTTTAATTGAGGAGATAAACAAGATTTGGAAAAATAAGAATATTATTTATGCCGTAAAAGAAGAACCTGTAATCAATGATGCATTGGCTGAAGATGCATATAAATGCGGTATCGATAAGATAGCAGAGATTATTTCCTGTGGTTCGGATGCCCCAGGCACAGTTCTTTCTTTGTGCTCAAAGGATTTTTTAAAAATCTATAAACAATCCGATATGATTATTAGTAAAGGCCAGGGAAATTTCGAAGCATTATCCCAGGAGGAAAAACTAATCTTTTTCTTGTTTATGGCGAAGTGTCCTGTAGTTGCCAAAGATGTAGGATGTGAAGTTGGTGATATAGTTTTACTTTCCAATGCTAATAAGATTTAGAAACGAGGCATGGGGTTTACAAAAAATCATGGATATTAAAATACTTTTTGATAGCGTGGCTTTAGATAATAAATTTTTAACAGGTTGGGGTGTGTCATATTTGATTGATGATAAGATTTTATTTGATACAGGAGAAGACCCTTATTTTTTGTTGAGCAATATGGCATGCATGAATGCAAAAATTGATGATATCACTACAGTTATTATTTCTCATGATCATTGGGATCACACTGGAGGCCTAGAGGGGATATTAAAGACAAAGAAAGGAATAAACATTTATATTTGCCATGATTTTAACCAAAAATTTAAAGATCAAATTAAGAATTTACACGGAATAGCTATTGAAACAGATAAGATTACTGAAATTCAAAAGAATATATTTACCACAGGAGAAATGTTTGGGATATATGATGGTGGATATATGCCTGAACAGGCGCTTATTGTAAAAACAGAAAATGGTATTACTGTAATAACTGGATGTGCCCATCCTGGTATTTTGGAGATATTGGAAAAAGTTCAAGAAAACTTTCCTCAAGAAAAACTTTATTTTGTCTTGGGTGGGTTCCATCTCAAAGATACTAAGAGAGGAGAAATAGAAGGCATAGTCGCAAGGTTTAAAGATATGGGAGTCGAGAAAGTAGGAGCTAGCCATTGTAGTGGCAAAAAAGCAGAGGAGATTTTTAAAGAAGGATATGGTGAAAATTTTATTCCTATAAGAATAGGACAGACATTAAAAATATAAGCGAGGTTAAATGAAAAGATTTATACTTTATTTAGTTAGATGGCAATTAAGCACTCCTATACTTTGGCTGGTAATTAGGCATTTAGGGGCAGGCTTATGGCAAACTATGATAGCTAATTTAATAGGTGGAAGCATATTCTTTTGGGTAGATAAATTTATATTTACTTCCAAGGCAGCTGAGATGTGGCATTTTAAAGAAAAGGGTACATGCGATGATTGTGGGAAAGAAACAAGCCTTTGGAGATTAGTATTAGCGCCCAATTATGATAAGAGAGAATCCGCACCTAAATTTTTCTGCATGGAATGTTCTAAAAAGAGAACGGATCAGTTAAGAAACAAAGGAATAAAAATAAGAGGTAAGAGTAAATGAAGATATTTGAACAAATTTCCAGAGAATTAAGAATTCATGCACCTTTTACATTTTTTGGTGCGGCTACAGGCATAGTAATTATGATATTTTTTCAAAAATTGCCTGCTGGGACTTCTCGCGATATTTTCTATATACTTCATCCCATTCATGTTGTTTTAAGTGCGCTTGTGACTGCGTCGATGTATGAACTTCATAGATGTGGGCGCATAGGAAGCAAATGCATTAGAGGTGAATGTAATTTTTGGACTCTATTTATTATTGGTTATATAGGTTCTATTGGCATTGCTACCATGAGCGATTCTGTTGTTCCTTATATAGCTGAGACAATACTAAAGATGCCTAATAGAGGAATTCATATAGGTTTTATTGAGAAATGGTGGCTTGTTAATCCATTGGCCATAATAGGGGTGGCGATAGCGTATTTGAAACCTACAACGAAATTTCCACACGCTGGACATGTTTTATTGAGCACATGGGCATCACTTTTCCATATTATTATGGCATTGGATAAGGGTCTCAATTTGTGGACATCTGTCGCAGTATTTTTATTCCTTTTTCTTGCAGTCTGGATACCTTGTTGTGTAAGCGATATTGCATTCCCTTTGCTATTTGTTAAAGAATCAAAAAGATGACATATATATAAAGGAGGTGAGTACCATGTCTAAAGATGTAACATACAAGCAGCTTAACAAAGAATTGATACAATTGCGCACACAGCTTGCCGAACACCATTTACTTGAAACTCGAAGGAACTGGAGTTGTGGCAGAGTAAAGGTAGAAAGAAGAAAACTGGACACTATTATCAATTCTTTGCCTAATGGAGTGAGCATTATAAGCGATGATTACAAAATACAATTTCAGAATAAATGGCTTAGGAGTATATATGGAAATATGACAGGAAAGTTTTGCTATAAAACATATATGCATAAGAACAATCCCTGTGAGAGCTGTTTTATTAAAAAAGCAATTGAACATGATAAATTGGTTGAGGGTAAAGTTACAACAGAAGATGGACATTGTTATAAATTAATCGCTTCACCTATTGGAAAATTTGAAGGCAAAACATCAGGAATAGAAATTATGATTGATATTACACAACAAGAAAGAGCGGGAAAACTTCATTCTCGAACCCAGCAAAGGTATGAAGACTTGATAAATAGTTTAAACATAGGAGTTTTTCAGACCACAACTGATGCAAAAGGACATTTTTTAGAAGCCAATCCAGAGTTGGTTTCTATGCTAGAAGCAGATTCAAAAGGACAGTTATTAAGGCACAGAGTTCGCGACTTTTATCAACTCCATAAGAAACGGAAAGAAATTATTGAAAAGGCATTAAAGTTTGGTTCTGTTAAAGATGAGGAAGCAAGATGGATAACAGTAAAAGGCAGGCAATTTTGGGCCTCAATAACATTAGTGAAGAAAGAAGAGGAAGATGGCAATGTTTATCTTGATGGAGTTATTGAAGATATAACTAAGAGGAAGCAATTTGAGGAAAATTTACAGAACTTGTCGCTTATAGATGATCTTACTAGATTAAATAATCGGAGAGGACTTTTTACGCTAGCAAGCCATCAGCTTAAGATAGCAAAACGTCATAAGCTAAAAACAACACTTTTTTACATCGACTTAGATAATTTTAAAAAGATTAATGATACCTTTGGCCATTCAGAGGGAGATAAGGCGTTGGTCGCAGTCGCTACTATTTTGAAAGATACGTATCGAGAGTCTGATATTATAGCACGGATTGGTGGAGATGAATTTGCAGTTCTCGCAGTCGGATTAGGCAAAGAGAATGCCGATATGATCACGGCTCGTTTAAACAAGAAACTAGAAGAAGATAATTCAAAAGCATTGCATCCATATAACTTATCGGTGAGTATAGGCATGGCAAATTGTAGTTATGTTAAGTCTTGTCAAATCGATAAATTACTGGTAGAGGCTGACAAATCAATGTATGAACAAAAACTCAACAGAAAGGAGGTGTGAAATGGTTACGGCTATAGTGCTTTTAAATGTAAAAAGAGATAAGGTAAATGAAATTGCAGAACAGCTTGCAGACATAAAAGCTATCAGCGAGGTTTATTCTATAGCAGGTGAATATGACTTAGCTGCAATTGTCAGGACGGAAAACAATGAGAGTTTAGCAGATTTAGTCACGGGACACATGCTTAAAGTAGATGGTATTTTAAAATCTGAAACACTCATTGCGTTTAGAGCATATTCTCGCCACGATTTGGAAAGCATGTTTTCTATTGGAATGGAGGAAAAGGTAGCGGCAAAATAAAAATATAACAATGGAAATTTAAAATGAGAAAAAAAGATTTCAAATACATTTATGGTCCAGTGCCTTCTTGGAGATTAGGGAGTTCTTTGGGAATAGACCCCGTTTCTAGAATAGAGAAGGTTTGCACTTTTGATTGTGTTTATTGCCAACTTGGGAAGACAAAAAATTTTACTGATGAAAGAAAAGTATTTATACCTATCATAGAAATTATCAAAGAACTTGATTTATTGCCGCCGGTGCAGATTGATTATATCACCTTTTCAGGTGCGTGCGAGCCAACGCTGGCAAAAAATTTGGGCCAGATGATAAAAGCAATAAAAAAAATAAGGAATGAAAAAATTGCTGTTTTAACTAATTCTTCTCTGTTAGACAGAGAAGATGTTCAGGAAGATTTGTTGTCGGCTGATTGTGTCGTAGCTAAACTTGATGCTAGTTCTCAAAAGGTTTTTGAAATAGTCAATAACCCTATGGAGACAATAAAATTCGATAGTGTTTTGAAAGGGATAAAAGACTTCAAGAGTATTTATAAAGGGAAGCTGGCATTACAGATTATGTTTATTGAGAAAAACAAGAAATATGCAGAGGATATAGCAAGAATTGTAGAAGAGATTGCTCCTAGCGAGGTACAGATTAATACTCCTTTAAGGCCCTGCGCAGTAAAGCATTTATCTAAAGTAGAGCTGAGTAGCGTAAGGAATTGTTTTAATAGGGTAAATAGTATCTCTGTGTATGAAGAGAGCAAGAAAAAAGTTAAACCTATTAGCAATGAGGAGACATTAAAAAGAAGAGGCAAGATTAGCTAACAAAGGAGATTGAGATGCCATTTGGTTTTGGAAGAGGAAGGCACGGTTGGGGCAGAAGACGAGGCCGAGGTTTTCGTAGTGGCAGGAGTTTTGGCCCTGGTGGTCCATCTAGTAATTGTATTTGCCCTAATTGTGGAACAATGGTACCTCATCGACCTGCATCACCGTGTTTTCAAACAAAATGCCCTAATTGTAATTCTCGCATGACTCGTCAGTTTGCCTATCAAGAGTAGGTAAAATGCCATGGATACCAAAAGAGATAAAACTATAGAATTAAAACAAGGACAGAGAGTAGCTTTTATCGCTACTTTTGTAACTTTTCTTTTAGTAGTTATGAAAGCAAGCATAGGTTATTTATTTAATTCAAAGATCTTGGTGGCAGATGCTTTCCATAGTGGGGCTGATCTTTTGGCTATCTTTGCCTCTGGGTTTGGTCTTTGGCTGGCTTCTAAAAAGAAAAGCAAAAGGTTCCCTTATGGTTTATATAAAGCAGAGACATTAGTTACTTTTATAATAGGTCTTTTAATTGTATGGGCTGGGATAGAACTTTTTAGAGATGGTTATCAAAAGCTTTTTCGTATTGCTTTTTTCCAGGGATTTCCCTTTTTGCCAGTTATTGCCAGTATAATTTCTATTATTGCAGCATATTTTATTGCAAAAAAAGAAAAAGCTGTTGGCAAAAAAGTAGGTTCTCAATCTCTCCTTGCAAATGCAAATGAATCATTTTTGGATATTTTCACTTCAGTAGTTGTTTTAGCAGGAATACTATTAGCATATACAAAGATTCCTTATGTAGAAGGTTCTATCGTTATGTTAATATCGTTGCTTATTTTTAAATTGGGTATGGAAAACGTATGGACATCTCTATTAGTTTTAATGGATGCAAATTTGGACCCTAAATTACAATCTGAAATTGAAGAAAAGATAAACGAGATTTATGGAGTCAAAGGCGGATGTGAAGTTAAGATACGTCAATCAGGGCCATTTAAAATGGTTGAGTGTACAATTGAAACTTCTCCAACACTTCCTTTATATAAGGCACATGAGTTAACAAATAAAGCAGAAGATTTTGTCACTAAGAATTATGAGCACATAGAGTCGGTCTTTATTCATGTTGAGCCGTCAAAGAGAAAGGCCGTTTCTGCCATTATCCCAGTTAAGGATATAAATGGGTTGGATTCTAAGGTTCATGGGCATTTTGGAAGGGCTCCTTATTATCTTATATTAAAACTAAAAGATAATGATGTGGAAATAGAAGATTTTTATTATAACGAATTTCTTGGCGAGAAAAAGCATATTGGAATTAAGGTTATCAAAACTGCTATAAGATATAAGCTAGATTTATTATTTACATCTAAAATTGGAGAGATTTCTTTTTATATGCTTAAGGATAATTTCGTTGATATATATAGAGTTGAGGAGAGTCTTTCAGTGCGGGAGATCATAGAGAAATATCGTACTGGTCAATTAGAATCCATTACAAAACCAACGCACCCTGTGGAAGAATCTAAGACAGGGCTATCTTAGTAGAAAAAGGAACTTAACATTAATAGATAGGGGGGGGAAAGTGGAGATGAATATTAATGATGTAAATTTTAGACAAGAAGTGCTGGAATCAGATATTCCGGTCTTAGTGGATTTTTGGGCAGAGTGGTGCATGCCTTGTC
>JAVCCJ010000064.1 GCA_030765585.1 Candidatus Zapsychrus exili
CAGAAAAGAAATTAAAAGAGGTCCAAGAACTATTAAACGACAGGCCTCGAAAAGTACATGATTTTTATACACCTAATGAGGTATTCTTTAAACTGTTGCACTAGAAACTAGAATCTACAACGTTCTGGTTATAAGATAAAATCGAAACGTTCTGCATATACGCAAATTAACCCACAAAAAATATAAATATAGGTCTTTTGAAGATTATGTTGTATAGTCTATCCATTCAAACACCATAAGCCAGCAATCTCTGGATCGGTGATTATAAAATTATTAATTGGAGAAAAAACATATGCCATTTCAAAAACTAGGTCTTAAGCCAAAATTGCTTAGCGCTATAACAACTAGGGGTTATAAAGCTGCAACGCCTATACAAGCACAATCTATCCCCTCTATACTTGCGGGTCGTGATGTTATGGCAGGAGCACAAACAGGAACAGGCAAAACAGCAGCATTTGCTCTGCCTATCCTGCAAATATTAAATGATAAACAAAGAACAAGTCGAAACCCTAGAGCACTTATCTTAACGCCAACACGTGAACTTGCAGCCCAAGTAGTAGAGTTCATAGAACATTACGGTAAAGGCATACATTTAAAGTCAACTGCTGTCTTTGGAGGAGTGAGCATTAGGCCACAGATATCAAAATTAAGAAGCGGTGTAGATATTTTAGTTGCAACTCCTGGACGTCTGCTCGATCATATAAATCAAAAAACTCTAAGCCTTTCTAATATAGAAATATTAGTACTCGATGAAGCAGACCGAATGTTAGACATGGGATTTATTGGTGATATCCGAAAAGTTCTTAGATTGATTCCTAAAAAACGTCAAAGCCTATTGTTTTCTGCTACGTATTCTAAAGAAATTAAAAAACTTGCTGATACAATTCTTAATAACCCTGAGCTGATAGAAGTATCCACTCGAAATACCACGGCTGAAAAAGTTGATCAGGTTATTCATCCTGTCTCTATTGCTCGCAAACAAGAATTACTATCAAAGCTAATTAAAGAAGGCAAATGGTCTCAAGTTCTTGTCTTTACACGGACAAAGCATGGAGCAAATAGAGTAACAAAACAACTGATAATAAGCAATATAACAGCAGTAGCTATACACGGAAATAAGAGTCAGGCAGCTCGTACCAAGGCCCTAGCAGACTTTAAAGGTAGAAAGGTAAGAGTATTGGTAGCGACCGATATTGCTGCAAGAGGGCTTGATATAAATCTACTTCCTCATGTAGTAAATTTTGAAATACCTAATATCGCAGAAAGCTATATACATCGTATAGGAAGAACTGGTCGCGCAGGTGCTGAAGGAAAAGCTGTTTCTTTAGTCTCTCAAGAAGAATACATACATCTTCATGAAATTCACAAGCTTCTTAAATATGAAATACCAATTGAAAAAATCGAAGGATTTAATTTTTCCCTAAATACAAAAGAAATTCCTCAAAAAAAGAAAACCTCTCCTTTTGAAGGCAAGAAGTCTAATTCAACAAAGAAATTTGCAAAACATAACACTGGAAAAAAAAGAAACAAGAAATTTAAGAATCAAGAAACTAGTAGCGATCGAAAAGTCTCATCTTCAGAAAACAATCCGCATAAGAAAGCTAATAAAAAGCCTAAAAAGCTAGGTAAGAAAGTTTGGAGAAAATCTAAAGGCCAAGGACAAGAGAATTCAACTGCAAGTAAGAACCAGCAAAGATCAAAAGCAAAGAAATAAAAATAATGGATAATTCTTAAGTGGCGTAAAATTGTTCACACGAATGATCCTGCCTACCAATCAATAGGTTGATAATCTTTAAGAAATTTTCCACACCAATGTTTTCCAGTTAAAATACCATCAAAAAACGGATCACATACGCGCGCTGCACCATCAACAATATCTAAAGGCGGCTGAAAATCATGCTTTTCCTGTTTATAAGCAGCGAGTGCCACAGGATCTTCATCTGTCACCCACCCTGTATCAACCGCATTCATATAAATACCATGTTTTGCTAATTCACTAGCTGATGTATGAGTCAGCATATTAAGCGCTGCTTTTGCCATATTAGTATGTGGATGCCTGTCTGCTTTTTTAAACCGCAAGAACTTCCCTTCCATCGCAGAAACATTAACAATATGTTTTTGCCCCGTATTATCCCGCTTCATCATTATGCTTAATCGATTACACAAAACAAATGGCGCAATGGCGTTGACCAACTGAATCTCAAACATTTCTGATGTAGACACTTCTCCTAAACGCAATCGCCAGCTATTGGTTTTTCTTAAATCAACTTGCTGAAGATCAGCATCGAGCTTTCCCTTAGGAAACACTTTTTCAACAGGCAAATTATGATCATACCTATAAGGAATTTGAGACAATTGTGCAGAAGCACACAATCCTACTCCCTGCAGATTTCCATTCCATGTAACTGGCAATGATTTTCCTTTTAAAGAACCTTGTTTAGTAGAAGATATTAATTTGTCTTTACACTCTTGATAATGCCCTAGCAGCTGTTGGACTTCTTTTGGAAATTCATTTATCGGACTTGTTTCTTTTTCCATTAAATGAGCATAGAACCCTGGCGGCCTGCGAACTGTTTGAGCTGCATTATTGATAAGCAAATCAAGACGATTGTAAGTTTGCTCAATAAAATTACAAAAGATTTCAACGCTCGGCGTATGACGCAAGTCTAATCCATATATATGAAGACGATCACCCCACTGATTAAAATCAGATTCTTTTGAAAATCGCAATGCAGAATCAACTGGAAACCGAGTTGATGCGATAACAATTGCACCTGCACGTAACATCATAAGAGAAGCTTGATAACCTATTTTCAAACGTGACCCTGTAATAAGAGCTGTCTTGCCTTTTAAAGATGCAGTTTGAAATCGTTTTTTATAATTAAGATCGCCGCATTTTGAGCACATAGCGTCATAAAAAGAATGTAGCTTAGTATATTCTTCTTTGCAAACATAACAATTACGAGGACTGTTTAATTCCGGCGCTTGCTCTTGATGTTCAGACGACCCCTCAAGCATTTCTAACGGTGCGCTAAATACTTCCTCTTCTCTAGCACGTCGAATACCCGTTGCTTGACGCGCCTTTTTATCCTTATTTATAACACGCTGTTTTTTTATGTGTTTAATATCGCCAATTCGTTTTCGGGTCTCAATCTTATCAGGACGTGAAAGTTTTCCTGCAGCTGTTAAAAGCTCAATCCGTTGTTCGTGCGAAAGTAATGCTAATTGTTCGCTATTATCAACAAAACTATTAAGAAGCAAAATTGCGTCCTCTACCTCTTTTTCAGAAGCGTACTTACCATTTTCTTGTCTGTTCTCATCCATTCTCACGCCTAGTTTTTTTAAATGAATCTGACAAATCCTCTAAATATTCCCATCGCTGATAAATATTCAATAATTCCTCTTCAACAGACTCTAGCTCGACTTTAACGCGAGCGATCTCTTTTGAATCTTTATTAAAGAAATCAGGCTCAGCCATACTTTCTAATATTTCATCCTGACGTCCTTCCAATTTTTCAATCACTAACGGAAAATCTTCTAGTTCATGTTTTTCCTTACTGCTAAGCTGACGTGGTTTGTCTGATGATTTGTTCTCTGTCTTTTTAACTGTGCTCTTTTTAGATTCCTTATTATCTTCAGTCTCTTTCTGTTTTATATTCAACCAATCATCATACCCACCTACATATTCACCAACTTCTCCATCTCCATCTAAAACAATTGTGGATGTGACAACATTATTTAAAAAAGCTCTATCATGACTAACCAACAAAAGTGTACCCTTATATTCCAGCAACAGTTCTTCTAATAGTTCTAAAGTTTCTACATCAAGATCATTAGTTGGCTCATCCATAACCAACAAATTAGATGCCCGAGTAAACAAGCGTGCAAGTAAAAGTCGATTACGTTCTCCACCAGACAAAACCTTAACAGGTGTACGACATTGCTCAGGTGAAAATAAGAAATCTTGTAAGTAACCAATAACATGGCGAGGCTTTCCATCTACTACAACAGTATCACTACCATCCGAGACATTCTCCATGACTGTTTTGCTTTCATCTAATTGCTCGCGTAGTTGATCAAAATAAGTCACCTTTACATTGGTACCCATTTTTAGTTCACCTGCCTGAAGCGCAAGTTTCCCCAACATCAAATTAATCAGCGTCGTTTTTCCAGAACCATTTGATCCCATCAGTCCAATTTTATCGCCACGTACAATATTAGTTGAGAAATCGCGAATCAAACATTGGTCACCATAACTAAATCCCAAATGTTTTGCCTTGATCACTATTTGGCCAGAACGATTTGATTCTTGCGCTACCATTCGCACTTGACCAATCACCTGACGCTGAGCTCGTTTTTCGGCTCGCATGCGTTCTAGCGCTTTTACACGGCCTTCATTACGTGTTCTACGGGCTTTAATGCCTTTTCGAATCCATGCTTCCTCTTGCGATAGTTTTTTAGCAAATTCCACTCGCTGATTAGCTTCAACCTCTAAAGCTGCTTGTTTGCGCTCAAGAAAAATATCATAATCACATGACCAGCTAAAAAGCTTTCCGCGATCTAGTTCAACAATCTTTGTTGCCATGTGTCTCATAAACATACGATCATGCGTAACAAACAAAATAGTACCATGATAGGCTTTAAGAAATCCTTCTAGCCATTCTATAGACTCGATATCCAAATGATTCGTAGGCTCATCAAGTAATAAAACCTCTGGGCTTAAAACCAAAGCCTTGGCTAAAAGAACCCTGCGTTTTTGTCCGCCAGATAAGCTTTCAAATTCATCATCCCCATTTAATTTCATATGCGAAAGTACATTCTCGGCCTCAGCATCTAAATCCCATCCATCAGTGTGATTAAGCTCTTCTTGCAAACGATCAAGCTCTTGCATAAGCTTTGGTGCGTGGTCGGTTTGCAGCAGATGTGCCACATGATGATAATCCTTAATCAACTGAGCTCGCTCTCCTAGCCCAGAAAATACAATATCAAAGACCGTGCCTGTAAGACCTTTAGGAACTTCTTGCGGAAGATGTGTTACATTAATATCTTTTTGATAAACAATCTTTCCCTGATCAAGCGAAACTTGCCCTGCCATTACCTTCATAAGCGTTGTTTTTCCCACGCCATTACGACCCAACAAAGCAACCCTCTCGCCGGACTCTAGCTGTAAGTTCATTTGATCAAACAGCAATGGCCCACCAAAGGCAAGCGAAACATCTTGTAAACTAATAAGTGCCATATATATTTTTCCTTACTGGGTCTGACCCTAAGTATTCGGGCAAGGCACGCCTTTTGCCCCTACTAATATTTTTTTATTTTACCATAGAATAAAGCTCTCTAATACCGTTGGCATCTTGAATATAAACTTCTGGAATAAATTCAATCGAGGTAGAAATTTGTTTAGCCATAAGTAAAGAAAAGCGCTTTTGCTGCAACTCATCGCTAGCATTGTATATAGGATTTTGACTTAAATCATTTATCATCAACAACCCAGGCTCATTAGAAAACTCAAGATTCTTAATCAATTTCTTAAGCATTAAATCAAAAAAACTGTCCTTGTCCTTATAGATCTCAACAGCTGTTTTAAGAGTTATCTTTCCCCAATCCACTGCATTTAATTTGTGCAGAATTCCATAAATAGATGAATACTTTATCAACCGTTTTTCACCAACACCACATTTGCGAGCATGATTGGCTAATAAAGCTGTTATTTCGGCATGTCTAAAGAATTTGACTTCCTTATGAATACTTTTAGTCAACACATCAAAAACATAAACACCACTTACAGCAAACGATGCCTCAACAATACTACGTTTAATAAGATCTTCAAATGCGCCCCAAATAACATCTTCGTCTTTGCGAATAACATTGAGAACCAGTATATGACA
>JAVCCJ010000078.1 GCA_030765585.1 Candidatus Zapsychrus exili
ACATAATACCTAAAACATCAGTATCAACAGTTGGAGTTAAAGTTCCAAGAGTAGCACTATTACTTCTTTGTAACCAAAATTCAGGAGCTTCATTAACATCAGTACTATATCCTTTTATAGAAATATCTGCTGTTGTTCCAATTCCTGATACATCTAATTTTTTATCTGGATTCGCCGTCCCGATGCCGACGTTGCCTGAACTAAAATCACCCTGTATTAAAGGAACAACATTAATATTTGCTTGTTTAACAATAAACTGATTAGCAACAGTGTTGTCTTTTCCTGCTTGATAACCAATTGCTACGACATCGTTTGCTGTATTACCATAACTTGCAGAATAACCAATTCCAGTAACTTGATTTCCTGTATTATCACGACCTGCAAGATAACCCAAAGCTGTTAAAGTATTCCCTGTATTATCACGACCTGAATTCATACCTATTGCTGTTAAAGAATTTCCTGTACTTGAAGCACCTGCATAATAACCTAAAACAACAGCTTCGGTTCCTGTACTTGAAGCACCTGCATTATAACCGATTGCTGTTAAAATTGTTCCACTTGCACTACTTCCTGCTTGACCTCCAACCAAAGTATAATATTCATTCAAAGGTCCTGAACTATCTCCAATTGAAACAGATTTGTTTGTTGAATTTGTTTTAAAATTATCTGAATAAATTTGACCATTTACTTCTAGTTCGTGTGTTGGACCCACTGTTCCGATACCTACGTTACCATTTGCCAAAAATGCAACCTCATTTATGTCATCATTATCTGGGTCAAAAACAAGCCCGGCTGTCGCATCGCCATCTATTGAATTTGTTCCCATTTCTAAATCACCATCCATTGTAAATGTTCCCTCAACAGTCAGCGTATCAGTTACTGCATCACCCAACCAAACACTGCCGTCTACTTCCAAATTACCAGTTACATACAAATCATCGCTGCCGCCGGCATTATCAAACGTTCCCATACCAACCTTCACATCCCCGCCAACAGTGTGCAAAATTCCTCCTGGTACAGTTGTACCAATACCAACATTGCCATTGTCAATTAGAACATCCTGACTACCATTTATTTTAATAGCACGTGTTCCATTGGTATATATACTCATTAAACCTGCAGACATATAAATATATTCATTACTTAAATCTCCTGCATTTGTTATACCAGAACCTCCAGCATCTGAATAAATATATAGAGGGATGTCTCCTGTTGATTCAAATTTAGTAACATAAGAATCTGTACCACCATCCACATGCAATCGTACCTCCGGCGCGGTGGTACCAATGCCGACGTAGCCGGATGTTTCAATTATCATTGCTGGTGATACCAAATCTACATCCCCGCTCACAGAAAATCTCAAAGCGTCATTTGATACCAAGCCACCACCAATTCCAGTATAATTTGCTAATAAATCAACATAATCTCCAGAATCTCTTTGAACTCTGATACCTTGAGCACCTGCATAAGAACCGTGAAAATATCCTTTTATCTTATCATTAGTTTTAACATGAAGTAGATATCCGGGTGCAGTTGTGCCGATACCGACGTTGCCTGAAGTATCAATATTTATTCCAGAATTTGCCCCAGTAGTTATCTGTAAAGCTCTAACTGCACCACCACCTGTTTGAGTTGTTTTCATATAAGCTGTTCCAGCAGACGCTTGATGTTTTATTTCCATCCATTCATCAGTTGTTCCATACACTCTAAACGTTTGGGCATTTGTTGAATTTAATTGTCCAAGAATATTAGAACTAATGCGAGATAATTTTAAATCTGCTGTTCCTGCACCATTATCCCAAGATAATACTCCTGTTGAAGCAAGAGTTAATAATGTTGATGGTGCGGTGGTGCCGATACCGACGTTACCATTCTCATCAAACACAATATCGTTTGTATTGTCATTATCTGGGTCGAAATGAAGGCCTTTTGTGGCAGAGCCGTCAATTGAGTTCTCACCCATTTCCAAATCGCCATCCATAGTAAAGCCACCAGTAACTGTAAGCGTATCAGCTGCAGCATCGCCTAACCATGTGCTACCATCTACTTCTAAATTACCAGTTACATAAAGGTCATCTGAGGCACCTGCATTATCAAATGTGCCCATACCTACTTTAACGTCACCGCCAACAACATGAAGCAAATCGCTTGGCGCACTTGTTCCAACACCAAGATTACCAGTTAATATGTTAAAACTCGACGCATTATGATACCACCTAACCATTTCTGTTCCAGTGCCTACCGTTATTCCTCCGTAAGTACCATCACTATTAAATCCTGTATAACTTGAACCAGCATCAGCTGAATTAAACCTAATTAAACCACTCCATCCCCCTACTACGTGTAAAGGATTGGCTGGATTTGTTGTTCCAATACCAACATGACCATGATCACCTTCGACAACTAGTTTGTTTGTGTCAACTGCAAAATCGTCTCCGGCATCAGAACCTAATGGGAATTCGTGACCACCGGTTCCGTTTGGAACAGCACCTGCGGTGCAGGGCAAAAAGATAAAGGCAAAAGTAAAAAGAACACACAACAGCATCGTCATTGCGAGCGAGGTATTAGCCGAGCGCGGCAATCTCATCTTATTAAGAGATTGCTTCGTCGCTTTGCTTCTCGCAATGACAAAATCCCTTAAAGAAATAAGAAAAGAAAATACGAAGACTATTAGTATATTAAAAAGAGACTTCATGGAATAAAATAAAAAACCTTTGGTCATTGCGAACGAGGCATTAGCCGAGCGCGGCAATCTCATCTTGTTAAGAGATTGCTTCGTCGCTTTGCTTCTCGCAATGACAAGCATAGATGAAACATCCTCACAATGACAGACATTAGAATCTACACCCCTGTTGTCGGCTTTAGATAGTCTTTGGTTTTTTGTAATTTCTTTATTCATACTGCTGTACTTAAGGTAAGGTTCAAAATTAATTTCAAATGACAAATATCAAATTTCAAATAAATATCAAAAAGCAAATTTCCAATCAAAAAGAATACAGCTTGGATTTTGTTATTTGAATTTTATTTGTCATTTGTCGTTTGAGATTTACGATTTACTATGTTTCGGTGTCTCGCACGCTTGATACGAGAAGTTTCTTATGGCGAGCAACCGCCGGATCCAGTGTGCAAAGAGAAAACTAATTAAACACTATATAGTGGATATGCAAGTATGTAGGACCCTATATATTGGATAATATAATATTTAATTAATTTTTATTCTTTACGATTCTTATTATAGATTTATAAAGGGGCGAGTCAAAAGTATTTTTAACTTTTTTTACCTTTTTTTTAGAGCTAATAAAGCTCGTGGACAAATAGACAAATTATAAAATGATAAAAACGGTAAAATAGTAGAAAATAAAGAGTTTAGAAGAAAATAAAAAGTAAATGAGTACATAGGTTATAGATTGAAGTGATATAACCTATGTACTCATTTACTTTTTATTAAGAGCCATCACGACAACAAGACCTAAAACCATAAAAACAACTGCAAGAAGAAATTGGGGACTGTCCCCAGTTGCGGACTGTCCCCAAATATTAGGCAAGATATTATTTTGACTTATTATAATTATTTTTCCACTTCGTGACACAATCGATTCTGTCACTTCTTTCCATGGCCAAATTTTAACCAATGACCCAACCACAATTCCTGCAATTGAGGCAATAGTTATGTCATGATATTTTTTAAAAAGAAAACTAAGCAGACGAACAAAAAGAATTATTCCAACTACCATGCCTAGCGAGAAGACTGCTAATACGACTAAATCTCTTTCATTGATAGCATTTAAAATAAAGTGATACTTGCCTAAAATAACCAAGATAAATGACCCTGATATGCCTGGTAAAATCATAGTCGATATGGCAAGTGCGCCTGCTAAAAATATAAACCAAAGAGCATCGGGAGTTTGTGCGGGAGATAAAGAAACTATTGCAAGCATCACCCCAAGCGACACGATAAATGCAATCGTAGGGGCAACCCCCTGCGGTTGCCCATTATTATTTGGGCAGGCGTGGGAGCCTGCCCCCCCTACGTTAATAATCATTGGTACAGTTGCTAAAATCAATCCAAAGAAAAACGAATTAACTAAAACAGGATAGCTTTCTAGCGACCAAATCATCGCACGGGATAAACTTATTATTGCAAAAAAAGCACCCAGCAAAATAGGGAATAAGAATTTTAGATTAATATGTTTAGAGGCAAATTTGAAACGATTTATCGTAGGGGCAACCCCATGCGGTTGCCCATTATTATTTGGGCAGGCGTGGGAGCCTGCCCCTACAAATAATATTTTTATCAATTTTAAATCAAACGCCTTGATTGATGTAATAAGCTCTTCATAAATTCCAAAAATGAACGCAAGCGTTCCACCCGATACACCAGGAATTATGTTTGCAATGCCAATTGCAATGCCTTTTAAGAAGAGTTTTATAAAATTCATACTATAGAAAGTGTTAATTATTGTTCCTGTGTGGCAGGAACCGACCACTTCCTTTTCTTTAAAGAAAAGGAAGCAAAAGAATTTGCTCTATCGAAACTCTTAACGGATTTCTTGATATATGAAAACACGGCAAAATAAACTCGTCTCGCCATTTTCTAGTGGTGTCTGGCACCACGAAATAGCTCATCTCAAACAAAATTTTGCCTAGTGTGTTTTCGTAGAAAATCCTTGAGCTTCTCAACGAGCTTTAAAAAACATTAATTGTTGAGAATTTTCGCTTATCTAAATAATAAAGTAGCGAAGCTTACAACGAGCGAAAAACAACAACAACATAAAATTGTACAATGGCTACTAAACAGCAAAAAAACAAAAACAACGGCAGTAAAGTTTTTAAAGGCCGTTAGAAAATTTTAATATGATTTGTACATCAAGCAAGCAGATACCATATCAGCATTACTGTTTGAAGCCTCGCTTTAATGCGAGACGAGTTTAATGCGGCGTTAAGCGAGATGTATGAATTTTACTTTAAAATTTTCTTAGGCAAAGTTTTTTGCCTACTTTTTTTAAAAAAAGTAGGTGGTGCGTCCCTACCACATAGGGACAAAGTAAAGTGCTTGGCGCTTCTAATTATATTTCCTCTGAACTTCTTCTATTTCTTTTTCTAAATCATCTAATGCATCACTTGTCTTATCAAGCGATTTATCTTTTTCAAAAAGCCTTTTTCGTACAAATGAAAGTTGCTCTTCAAGAATCTTGATATTGACTATTTTCTCTTTTATACCCTTGCTGACATCACCCAGCTTTCCTTTATATATTTGTAAAATACCATTAAGCTCTATCAGTTTATCATCTTTAGACGATAAAATAAGCGCCAACTCTTCTCTTTGTTCAACTACTCTTTTCTTTAAAAGTTCCAAATCTTCTCTCGTGCTAGATATCTTTTTATCTTTATCTTTCATTATTTTCTGACCTAATTCAAAACGTGACTCTAGCTCTTGTAATCTACCATTAAGCAAACTTATCTGTTCCATTCTTTCTCTTAATCGCATTTCTTTTTCTGTAAGTCGAAGAGCTGTATCCATCAAACTGCGTGCTAACTTCTCAACTCTTTTTTCCTTTAAGAAAACTTCCGACTTTAAATTATCCATATGCTCTCTTACAAGAGAGAATTGCCTTCTATATACATCAGTCATATCTTCTTTTTTCTTTATTGCCGCCCTTTGATATGCTGATAATTGTGCTTTGTTTAAAAAAGCCTCCCTTACCCTTCCTTTTTCTTGAATTTTCTTAAGCGCTACATTTTGTTCTTTTAAATAATCTAACTCTACGCTCAAATCATTTTTTTCTTGTCTTAAAATATCATTTAATATTACCAACGTATCTTTATTGTACAAAAATTCTGACTGCCATCTATAGCTTGGCTTAGATGACGAACTTATCGTCTGCATTTTTATCTTAAGCATATTTTCTTTAATGTCATCGCTCTTATAACCAAGAGAAACCAGACGTCTCTTTAATTCTCTATTTTTGTTTGCATAATATCCGACCTTTTTTAATAAATTATCTGTCATAGAAAAAAGATCTTCTAAGAGAAAAAGTGTCGCTTTTGTATTTGCTTTAATATTTTTTGTATGAGCTATGTTAGATAGGGCGATTTGAGCGCTTTTAGAATAAAGATCGAGCAAAAGAGCCTGACTAAAACTAGATATAGCAGCCTCTGTATCTCCTTTTAATACCATATCTTCTGCGTGCTGAATTAAAGATTCAACAATGCTGCTGGTATCTTGATCTTCT
The DNA here is from genome assembly GCA_030765585.1 of Candidatus Zapsychrus exili. Classification (GTDB taxonomy): domain Bacteria; phylum Omnitrophota; class Gorgyraeia; order Zapsychrales; family Zapsychraceae; genus Zapsychrus; species Zapsychrus exili. Next base: position 6,234 of record JAVCCJ010000078.1, read on the forward strand.
TTGCTTTCTTCCATTTTAAAAGTAGGAAGATCCAGCATTTTAGAAAATGCAGGGTTAGTGAACAATAGAATAGTTAATAATATTGCGAATGTTTTTGTGAATTTCATTTTTTAAAAGTATTAGGAGTTAAATATCGAATGTTGTGTAAGCTATGCCACAAGCATATCATTTTGATTTGATAATTACAATATTGAATTATATTAAATGCGCTATTTTGTAAAAACGTGTCCTGTTCCTTTTGCCCTTTGCCTTTTACCCTACCCCTTACACCCAGCGTGGTGAGGGGTTACTCTATAACTGCTATATTTCTTTCAATTGAATCAAGTAATTCATTTAGCGTGCTAGGTTTTGCAACAAAAGGATATCCGCCAATATTGCTGTTTAATACATCCGCTTCACTCTTTCTGATAGTTGCAGTAAGAAAAACAATTGGAACGTCTTTTAACACATCATTATTTTTAAGAGCAATTGCAACATCAGGACCTTCCATATTAGGCATTATGATATCTAAAAGAATAAGTTGCGGCCTATGTTCAAGCGCTGCATATATGGCCTTTCGAGGGTCGTCTTCAACCCGTACATCATATTTGCCCGTCGCTTCAAGATTCAACTTAAGCATAGAAGCAAATCCCTTTTCATCATAAATAATTAAAATTCTTTTCATATCTGCACCTCCGTTACTGTATCTTAAAAATTATTCTTGCCTTTGCGCCGCCTTCTTTGTTATTTACCAAGCATATATCTCCGTCATGTGTTTCCATTATGTTTTTACATACAAATAACCCTAATCCTATTCCACCAAATTCTCTCTTTGTTGAATAAAATGGATTAAATACTTTATCTAATACATCCTCCTCCACGCCAATGCCTTCATCATCCACCTCCAATGCTACCGCCTTGCCTTCGCATTTAAAGGTTAAATTTCTCTGCTTACAACTATCAACATTTTCGCACTCACAAACAAATGTTTTTAATTTAATCTCAGAACCCGAAGAACTTGCCTGAGCTGCATTTAATATCAAATTAACCAAAACCTGTTCTATTCTATTTATATCAATTAATACCAAAGGAAGATCTTTGCCCAAATCTTCTACTACGACTACATGACTTTCATTAAGTTTGTGTTGCGTTAAAGACAAGGCTTTTTTGACTACCTCATTTAAAGCTGCAGGTTGCCTGTCTAACTCGTGAAGTGTAGAAAAATCAAGCAAATCCGTAATAATGTCGCTTGCACGTGTAGCTCCTGTTTGAATATTCTCCAAAACATCTTTTACTTTTTTATCATCACTTTTTAAATTATTAACCAGATAACTTGTTCCATAAAGAACTATCGAGAGAGGATTTTTAACTTCATGCGCAACGCCGCTTGCCAAATCACCTACCAATTTCATTTTCTCTGCCTGTATAAGCTGTGTCTGTGTTTCTCTCATTTGCTCTTGAGTTTGAACTAGCTCGACTTCAAGCTTTTTTCTTTCAACCGCATAATGCAGCGTTTTATTTAACACATAAGGTGTATATTTTCCTTTGACAAGAAAATCTTGTGCGCCAAATCCAAGAGTTTCTAACCCTGACTCTTCTTCATAGGCGCCTGTATTTACAACTATAGCTATATCGGGAAAGGCTTTGTTAAGGTTTCTTATCGTATCTTGATCTTTACTATCTGGAAGATTTAAATCGAGGATAACAACATCAAATTGTTTGCTTTCAAGAGATTTGATAGCATCTTCTAGAGTCTCGACCGTTTTTGTATAAGACGCATACTTCTGAAATGATGTAAGCGTTGATTCGAGTATCTTTTTGTCTAAAGAATTGTCTTCTACTATTAACACTCTTAAAGGTTCTGAAAATTTAGATTTTATATCTTGTCGCATATGAACATCCTTCTTGCTCCAAAGAATCTCAGCTTTTCTAGCTTCAAACGGTAACCGAGCTTACTTTAGGAACCATGATTATATACCTTCTTTAATAAAATTCGAAATCCTAAATCCGAAATACTAAACAAATCCTAAATTCAAATAATAAATATTTAAACCTTTAAAATTCCGATATTTGTGTTTCGGGTTTTTAAAAAATAACCACGCACTTCGCTTTTAAACGATATCCGTGGCTTTTAGATTGATAATAAGTAACGGTATTCATAACAAAAGCACTGTTTACGCTCCCTGTTGACCCCCCCCCACTAATTATATATTTATATTAAGAATACTATATATAATAAAGTATGTCAACCTAACGCCTACTCGTGATACGATAATCTTATTTTTTCTGCTGTTTTTGCTAAATCTTCACTAGACATTTCTTTAGCATTTGCAAAATTAAGGTCGCTTATGGCGTTCATTGGGATAAGGTGAATGTGTGTATGGGGCACTTCTAGTCCTGCAACCATAACACCTACTCTCGTGCAGGGAACCTGTTTCTTTATAGCAATAGCAACTTCTTTTGCAAAGACCATTAAACCTGCTAACAAATCATCGCCACAATCAAAAATATAATCAATTTCTTTCTTAGGAATAACAAGAGTATGACCTGCATTAATAGGCTTGATATCCAAAAATGCCAGATAATCGTCGTTTTCTGCTATTTTATGAGCAGGAATCTCGCCGTTTATTATTTTTGTGAACAGACTAGTCATAGTACCTTTATTAAAGCGCCAAGCGCTTACAATTGTTCCTGTTTGACCCGTAAAGTCCCGTTGGGACCACGTCCCTTTACGGGTAGGAACCGACCACCTACTTTTTTAAGAAACTTAATCATAATATTATTATTTATATTTGATTCATTGTGGCGGGTTTGTAGCCCACCCAATTATAAAATCATTGATAAAAAAAATAATCACAATAACAAATACGATAAATCGAAATTTTGTTCTTATTCGGGTGGGTTACAAACCCTCCCCTACGTAAATCTTTTGATAAAAATCTTACTTTATTTACACTCAATTCCCCAAATATCGTGAGAGTATTCTCTAATTGTTCTATCAGATGAAAATTTTCCAGACCTTGCAACATTTGCTATCGAACGCCTTGCCCAGTCATGTTTATCCTGAAACTTAAGCGACGCTATATCTTGCATAGCACAATACGAATCAAAATCAGCACAAACTAAATAATTATCTTTATGGAAAATTGATTCTAAAATAGATCTGAATATACCTTTTTCGTCTTTAGAAAAGAAATCTGACTTTATCATTTTGTATATTTCTTTAAGTTCGGCAGACTTATCGATATATTCACTAGGATTATATCCGCTAGACTTAAGGTCTTGCACTTCATTATCTTTTAATCCAAATATAAAAATCTCATCAAAACCCAGAAGCTCTGCCATTTCAACGTTGGCTCCATCCAATGTTCCAACAGTAAGAGCACCATTTAACATGAACTTCATATTTCCTGTGCCCGATGCTTCTGTTCCTGCTGTTGATATTTGTTCTGATAAATCACTTGCAGGAAACATCTTTTCAGCTAATGATACTCTATAATTTTCCATAAAAAGAACTTTCAACTTTCCATCAGTATCTTTATCTTTGTTTATAGTAGCTGCGATGTTATTTATAAACTTAATAATAAGTTTTGCCATTGCATATCCAGGAGCCGATTTACCTCCTATTAAACATGTTCTTGGTTGAATAAATTTACCTGGATCACTTTTGATCTTTAGATATTCTCTGATAATATACAAAGCAAATAGCATCTGTCTTTTATATTCATGTATACGCTTAATTTGAACATCAAACATAGAATTTGGATCAACCAATAAACCGCTAGTCTCTTTAATATAATTCGCAAGGTAAATTTTGTTATCAAACTTTACCTGATTCCAACTATCTTTAAATTGACTATCATCCTTATAATCTAGCAGCTTTCCAAGTTCATCTCGGTTTGTTATCCAACCATCACCTATACGAGAAGTAATAAGACTAGACAATAGTGGATTAGATTTAAGAAGCCATCTTCTCTGAGTTATACCATTTGTTTTATTGTTTATTTTGCCTGGATAAAATTCATCAAAATCCTTAAATAATCTGGATTTGATAAGCTCGGTGTGTAGGGCAGAAACTCCATTTACAGAAAAACTTCCCACCACAGAAAGACTTGCCATTCTAACAAAATTTTCTTCACCTTCTCCTATTATAGACATTCTCTTTAAGCGATCTTTGTCTTTTGGAAACTTTTCTTTTACTCTATCTAAAAACCAATTATTAATTTCATATATAAGCTCAAGATGTCTCGGTAAAACCTTACCTAAAAGCTCAATAGACCAGCATTCAAGCGCCTCTGGCATAAGGGTGTGATTAGTATAAGCAAATAATTTCTGAGTTATTTTCCACGCCTTTTCCCATTTAATATCAAAATCATCTATTAAAACTCGCATCATCTCGATAATACCTAAGGAAGGATGAGTATCATTAAGCTGCATTACAGCCTTTTTAGGAAGATCTGCAAAATCTAAATTATCCGCCCTAAATCTACGAATAATATCTGCAATTGATGCTGCCGTAAAAAAGTATTCTTGTTTTAACCTGAGTTCGCGACCAGCGTTCTGAGAATCATTTGGGTAGAGTACCTTTGAAATATTTTCTGAAAATATTTTCTGATAAACAGCTTGCTCGTAATCTCCATGGTTAAAATACTCAAGATCAAATTCTTCCGTACTTCGTGCCGACCAAAGTCTCAAAGTATTTACAACATCATTCTTGTATCCTGGTATAGGAACATCATAAGGAACCGCTAAAACCTTTTCAGTATCTAGCCAAGTTGATCTTGTTTTATTGTATTTATCTTTCTTTTTATCAATCTTACCGTAAAAATTAATTGTCACGGTGTATTCTGGTCTTGGAAATTCCCAAGGACAACCTAGTCTAAGCCACTCATCAGGAAGTTCTATTTGATAACCATTTACAATTTTTTGTTTAAATATTCCATAATCATAACGAATGCCATATCCGTGTGCTGGAATTTCTAAAGTCGCCATTGAATCTAAGAAACATGCAGCTAGTCTTCCTAAACCACCATTTCCAAGACCTGCATCAAGCTCTTGCTCTCTTAAGTCTTCTAAACTATGACCGAGCTCGCTTAACGCATCAGGAAGAACATCTTGTAATCCTAAATTGTATACATAATTACCCAACAAACGACCTATCAAAAATTCCATCGAAAGATAATAAGCGCGTTTCACATTTGTCTTATGATAGGTTTGTTGAGTCTTTATCCATCTCTCTACTATTCTATCTCGTACTGTTATGGCAAGAGCTAAATACTTATCATAATCTGTTGAAGAATATTTATCTTTTGCTAAAGGATAAAGTAAATTGTGTTTAAAAGAATTTTTTAAATCTTCAATCGCAAATCCTTTATGGAAATCTCCAATAGAAGAACTATCGTCTTTTGGTCTTATCATTTAATGCCCCTAAATATATGGTTAGTTGTACGATCTACTTATCGCTTGTACGACCATATTATACCTAATAAGTTAAAAGGATAAAGGTAAAAGTGAAAAAACTTAGAACGTTTTACCTTGCTCCTGCCCTGCTTCGCCGTAGCGAAATCCGTAAGGCTTCGCAGAGGCGAGTGTGGCAGCCTGCCTACCGTGTAATTCTTCTACTATTTTGGTAACAAATTAGTAGAAGAAACGATTGATTTCAAAAAGAAATTTTTCCTCTCCCCTTTGGGGAGAGGGTTAGGGTGAGGGGCTTTTATTCTTACCCCTCATCTCTGTCTTCCTAAAGAAAGACAGGCCTTCTCCCCATAGGGGAGAAGGAAAAAAGAATTGTTAAATAATTTTAAAAAATCTTCAACGGCGTTTAACATCCAAAACAACCAAAATAACAAAAAAGGTGTCATTCCTAAGCCTTACAAAGGCCGCAACAATAGACTAAAAAATAAAAACAACTCCTATCATTCCGACTTGCGAGCGTAAATGAATAATGCCGGAATTTCCTTATGAGATCCCGACAATCCCGACTTTTGCTTTTGAAAAAATGTCGGGATGTCGGGATATAATTCGCACTTATGGCTTACTCTCCTTTTAGTCGTGTAAGCCATGTGCTCTTAATACTTAAATGCAATGCCGCGCCTCACACAATTCTTACAAATTTCAATAGCACCACGACCTTTTGTTTTATGAATGCGTCTCATCTCTTTAACTTTCTTTCCATTAAAAATATCCGCTATGCTAGAGGTACCTACCTTAAACTTTTCGTATCCATCTAAATTGCTCCAAATAACATAATCGCAACATGGCATAACATCTCCATCAAAATTTACCGACAAAGTTTTGTACAGCCAATCGCAAGATATATTTATTGTTTGTGATCCTTTATTCTGAGGAGGCTCACCGCCTTCTAAACCTAAAGGGTTTCCTGGTCGTACGCTTAACATAACACCTTCGCTTTTGCAAAACTCTTGAACTTGCGGCAACTGATGTTTATTAAAATTATAGAGCATATAATCCACCATAATAACAGCACCATAATTACCTTGCCTGTTTAGCTTAACAAAATTTGAAATATTTGCTTTTATGGTTTCAACATTTCCAAACCTAACTTCCCGACTATAAGTATCTTGTGTAAAACCGCTTATTGCTACTTTTATAAAATCAATGCCCGAAGAAAGAAGTTTATGGCTATTACTTTCGGTTAATAAAATTCCGTTTGTTGCAATCATTGAAGGCACATTGTTGTTTGTTGCAAAAGCAATTGCACGATATATATCTTTGTACATAAGCGGCTCGCCGTTTATGTACAAAGTTGCCATTAAAATATAGTCCTTAGCCTGACTTAAAATGTCTTCATACATTTTAATAGGCATTTGACCCTTTTCTATGGCACCTGAACCTCTTGGGTTTTGATCAAAAATAGCACCTTTTCCATCTCGACAAAATAAACAATTTGCATTGCATTCATTGCCCAATTCAAAACTTATAAGAAGAGGAAATTTTGCAGAAGTTTCAAATCTAAAAGCGTACGCAAAGAAACAATAAAAAGCATTAAGCAGCTTCTTTATTGTTATCTTCCGCCTTTTTATAAGATTAAGAATTATTTTTGCACGAGCGATTATGTAGTAATTTTTCATATCTGTCATTCCAGTTTTTTTGGCGTGAGCCAAAAAAACAGGAATCTCCTTTTAAAAATCCTCAGATAAATCTCTCCATTGTGAATTAATTTTATTAATTTCCCTATCTTTAATTTCTCTTTTCCACTTTTTCATTTGCTTTTCTTTTAATATAGCGCCTTCAATGCATTCTGTGTGCTCAAACCAAACTAATTTATCGCAATTGTATTTCTTGCTGAAACCATCAACCAACTTGTTCTTGTGCTCATATACTCGTCTTTCTAAATTATTTGTTACACCGGTATAAAGAACATTATTATGTTTATTTGCTAGCATATAGACATAATAATCATTGTCTCTCATATCTTTAAGGGATTCCTGCCTTCGCAGGAATGACAACGGAAGTGAAACATATATTCTTTCCTTCTTATTTCTACCTTCTACCTTTTGCCTTAGATTTAAAGGGTTTCACTCTTTAAATCCATAGGTGCTGTCGATAATATAATTGGGACGTTTTTTTGTTTCTTCAAAGATGTTGGTAAGATAAAAACCTATTATTCCTAAGCAGAATAAAATTATGCTTCCTACAAAAAATATTGCAGCCACTATTGATAGTACGACGGCATTGGCTTTAAACATAAAAGAAGCGATAAAAAAACCTATAGACGTCACTATCAAGAAAACCGCAAAAATTGACGATACTTGAAGTGGTGTTGATGAAAAAGATATTAAAGCGGATTCTAAGAAATTGCTTATAACTTTTAACCCGAACACAGAAAATTTTGTTTTGCCAGCTGCTCTTGGAGGACGAACATAAAAAACTCGCGCTTGATTAAAACCAATCCAGCAAACAAGACCACGAATAAACGGCCTCTTTTCTTTAAAAGATATCAAATGATCAATAGCGCGACGAGTTAGAAGCTTAAAGTCTCCTGTTTCAATAGGAATTTTTAAAGAACTTATACTATGAAGGATTCTATATCCTATCTTAGTTATAAGAAGCTTTATTTTGCCTTCACCTCTTCTTTTTGTTCTGACAGTATGAACCACGTCGATATTGTCACCCTTCTTCCAGGCGTCTAAGCTCTGAGATCAATTCTGGCGGATCTTGAAGATCAGCGTCCATATAGACGACTAAGTCGCCAGACGCTTTTTTCATTCCAGCTAAAACACAAGGAGATACACCAAAATTTCTTGACATATTTATTATACGAATATCTTCTTTAGATTTATCTTGCTCCATCAAAACATTAACTGAATTATCAGTTGAGCGATCATTAACAAAAATAAGCTCATAATTAGATACTGTGCCTTTTTGCTGCTCATCCTTTAAAGCTTTTCTTGTTCTTGATATTAGCTGCGGCAGGACTTCTTCTTCGTTAAAAAACGAAAAGACAATAGACAGTGAAACTGGAGTTTTTGGCTGGTTTACTTGTTCCATGATGTACTATTTACAAAATAAGCTCGCCTTTTAATTTTGCGGGCTCACAACTATTTTATTGAGCATAAGAATTCCTTTGGAATTCCTATACAATATCAATATTATTATTACAAGTCAATAGCAATACAAAGTTAACAATAATTCTTCTTATCTATGCGAAAAACTTGTGCTGCTAATGCGAAAAATGATTTAATCGATTTCTTAAATGGCCACACCCTCATATTCTGATAATTTCTTACCAAAAATCCAATAAAATCAAAGATTATATTTGTTCGCCAATATATAAAATGTCTCACAATAAAACCTCTTAAAATTGGAGCACAATTAGCTACTGGAGCAAGTAGCAGGATATTTCTATGTATTTGCTTTTGCTTTTCTGTTACATGATTTAAACATGAGGATTGTTGCATACTTGTAGGCATCTCATCCTCAAGAAAGTCTTGATTATCAAGATAACCTTTTTCTTTGCATAAACGATACAACTCTGTACCTGGAAAAGGAGTAAAAACAGAAAAGCCAGAATAATATGGTCTACAATCAAGCGTGAAGTTCAAGGATTCCAAATCATCTTTTAAAGTTGTACCTGGAAGTCCGAGCATCGTATTGCTAAATACTTTTATACCAAAATCATTGAAAATTCTAAAAGCATTTATCATCGCTTTATTTGACACGCTTCTTTTTAGAACATCTTTTCTTAAAGCCTCATTACCTGCTTCTATTCCCATCATCACAGAATGACACCCGGCTATTTTTAATTTATTCACAAGAGCCTCTGTTACAAAATTAGGATTAATAAGAAAATAAAAAGGTATTGTTATTCGCTTAGAATATTTATCAACAAACTCATCTAGCCACTGATCATCTTTCGCAATAAAAACATCATCTCCAAATCTGATGAAATCTATCTCACTCTCTGCCTTTACCTTTTCTATCTCTCTAATCAAACTCTCAGGCGACCTTCTTCTTAAAATGCGACCCTTATCTCTATACAAATCGTTGTAGGCACTATTAAAACAATACCCACAAACATAAGGACATCCACGTGTTGCAAAAAATGTTTTCATTCGAACGTGCTTAAATGGATATACGTCTTTTAACAAATTTCTATCAGAAAATGGGAGCTCATCTAAGTCTTCTATAAAATTCCTAACAGCATTCTTTTTGCTTTCAGTATGAACGTTTGGTATATCTGATAAACTTTCGCCTTCAGTTAATGCATTTATTATATCTACTATTGGCAAATCTCCTTCGCCTACAACGACAGCATCAATAGGCCAAGTGTCTACTATTTGTGGAAAATATGTCGGGTGCGGACCACCAACTATTATTTTAATGTGCGGCAGTTCTTTTCTTATATTTTCTGAAAGCTCTCTAAATGCCTTACTTTCAGTCGACATAATACTCAAAGCAACAAGATTGATTTCTAAGACCTTAATCTTCTTTATTATATTATCTTGATCAATTGATGCGACAAAGCTTTTAGCTCCAAGGGATTTTGTTATTGCAGAAAGTTGCAGAATGCCCATAGGCTCTACAACAGAGAAAGTTTTAACAACATATAGGATGTTCATTTTTTTAAAATTTGGTTAAGTGGTAGAGTGATAAAGAGGTACAGTGGTAAGATATGAGATATCTACAAATAAGGATATTTAAAAACTTAGCTATCTAGAAGATAGATATTTGAAAATTTGTGCATTTGAAAACTTTAAAATAATTTCCCAATAATCTAATATCCTAGCATCCTTCATCCTGATTTCCAAATAACCAGATATCCTTTTTTAGATTGCTTCGTCGCCTTGATTAACCGATTAGCTTCTCGCAATGACAGCATTTTTTATTTTTTGCTTTCATTACCACTTTATCACTAGCCCGTTTTTAGGCGATACCTCTCTACCTCTCATTTAATATTTCTTCACAAATACTTCTCTTATGGTCTGATAAAGAAATACAGCTCCCCAGCGCCAAATTTGAAGTTTGCGCTCTCCACCTATCCGCGCTGGTTCGTCGCCAGGTATTTCTGATATCTTTAGTTTTCTTCTAGCTGCTCAAATAGACAGCAAT
>JAVCCJ010000038.1 GCA_030765585.1 Candidatus Zapsychrus exili
ACTTCCTAAAGGATCAGAATCAAGATACACAGCATTAAAAACTCCGTTTATAGAAGCTAAAGGATGCTCATCAGATATTAGAGTTGGATGCACTCTGGCCTCGATACCGCTCTCTTCTTTTTTAGCAATTGCCAAAAGTTTTATTTTGAGACCTAAGTTTTCGGCATATTCAATATCTTCATAAGATATTTGAGTTATGCCTTCAGTGTAGATGTCTTTTACTTTTATGAATTTTCCGAAAGCAAGGTATATCAATATTGCAAGTTTGTGAGCAGAATCCATTCCATTTATATCAAGAGTTGGATCAGCTTCTGCAAATCCTTTTTCTTGCGCTAGCTTAAGCGCATCAGCGAAAGTATAGCGATTTTTGCTCATCTCGCTAAGAATAAAATTACAAGTCCCGTTTATAATTCCATAAATGCCATTAAACTTATTGCCAACAACACCTTCTGTAATGCTCTTTATTATAGGTATTCCAGCTCCTACGGAAGATTCAAAATATAGGTGGCAATTTTGTTTTTTAGCTAGCTGAAAGAGCTCTTTGCCAAAGCTAGATATTAAAGCCTTATTTGCAGTAATGACGTGCTTTTTATTTTGCAACGCTCTTACAATAATCTCTTTTGCTGGATTTAACCCTCCGATAAGTTCAATTACGACATCTATTTTAGGATCGTCTACTATATCGTTAAATTTTGTTGTGAGGGATGTCTTTTTAAATCCCTTAGTATTTCTTTTAGATATTGCTATGTCACAAATTTTACTTACGACAAACTCTGCCTTAAATCTATTTTTTATATAGTTTTTTCTTTTAGCAAGTAGTTTAACCACTCCAGAACCAACGATTCCGTATCCTATTAAACCAATGTTTATTTTATTCATGATCGTTTTCCCCTCCATTGACGAAAACTTCTATCATTTTAGTTATCAAATGTTCTGCCTGTGGATTAAGGCTATCAAATTCTAATCTAGTTAGATAAAGAATATCTTTTAATTTTTCTCGTGACTCTAAGACAACGCCTTCTAAGTACGTTGTATCAGATAAGTATGGAGTCTTTAGCTCTACACCTATCTTTGTATCGGGCAAGAATGCTTTAGTTGTAATAAAGCAAATCCCCCCTTTGCTTATATTTTTAAGTTGGGTAATTTCTATTTTTTTATCAGGATTAGCTTTATCGAAATAAGTAAGTATAAAAGTTTTATTTATGCGTTGATATTTTCTGCGTTCTTTCCATTGATTTTCTTGGCTTTGAGCTTTTTCGTCCATTATGCCCTCTTTGCTTTTAAGTTTTTATATGGTCGGAACGGCAGGGTTCGAACCTGCGACTTCTTGTACCCCATACAAGTGCGCTAGCCAACTGCGCTACGCTCCGTTGATACGTATTAGATATATAAACTATCTTTTTTATTATTATAAGTAGTAATATAAATAATCTAAAAATTGGAGTTAATTATACTATATTATGCGTGGTATGCAAAGGAAAAAAGTCTTATAGGTAAGAAGCTCTTTTTAAGCTTAAAATAGGCCTGCTGGAGGAAATGGAAGTTTGCCGACTATATCTACAACGCCCTGCAGTATTCCAAACGTCCCTTGTATTATGGCTGTAGGTAGCTGAAGCAAGGAACATCCAGATTGTGTTAAGATAATAACTACACAAAATATAAATATTGTTAAAGTATTCCTTTTTAGCATAATTGCGCTAATGAAACAGAAGATGTCTTTTCTTTATTTAAATGGTAATCTTAGCTTAAGGCGCGTAAGCGGGATAGCAAAGATTGCTGCTGCATACAACTTGTAGTGCTCCCGAGCTACTTCCGTCGTTAACCCATAATTCACCACCAATAGTTGTTTTGCCGGAAATAGTTGTTGTGCCGGGAATCGTTACGGCACCGTCTTTTGTTATTTTTAGTCTGTCTGTTGCATTTCCAATTTTAAAATTGCTGTTCGCTTGAGCTGAAATTTGCCAATCATTATTTCTATTAGAGTTGTTGAATTTAATAAGGTTTGCGTTGCTTCCTTTGGCAGTTGTTGTTAAGGTTACGCTTGTGTTGGTAGCAGATTTTATTTCAAGCTCAGAAGATGGAGCCGTAGTGTTTATTCCAACTTTAACATCCTTTTGAGTATCAACCAAAAATACGTCGTTAGCAACTTGTTTCCAAGCAAAAGCTGGTCCTGTATCCCATTGTTCAATTGCTCCGCAAATATGAAAGAAACCTTGTTGATCAACGTACATGGTTCCTGTGTCGCAGGCTCCGCTTAAAAGATTTTGCGGCATTAGGCGCACTTTACTATATACTCCAGAAGGAGAAGGGTAATATGTTTTGAGTGTAACTTGTCCCGCAAGTGCAGGCATAGCAATTAGTAATAAGAAAATTATTGAAAGTGTAAGTATTTTTAATTTCATAATGATACCTCCCTTTAGTTTAAGTATATAATAACATAGTATATTTGACAATGTTATTAATGTAAATAAAAATTTAAACTATTTTTTAAAAATGAGTATATTCTTATTCCGACTTCATCTTGCGCGTCATAAGATCAGATACAGCTTTAATTGGCTTCTTGTTCTTATAAATTATGTTATAAACCTCTGTTGTTATTGGCATTGATACGTTATGTTTTTTGCTTAAGCGATATACCGCCTTAACTGTTTCAACGCCTTCAGCAATCATATCCATTGAAGACAAAATGTTTTTAACCGATTTTCCTTTGCCTATCTCTTCTCCTACATATCTGTTACGGCTTTTAAGGCTAGTACATGTTGTGACAAGGTCGCCTAAGCCGCTTAGTCCAGAAAAAGTACTTGTCTTGGCTCCTAAAGCTTTCCCAAACTCTGACATCTCTTTTAGACCCCTAGTTAGTATCGCAGCTTTTGTGTTTGTTCCAAAACCAAGTCCATCGCATACACCACAAGCAATGGCTATAATATTTTTTATGCTTCCCCCTACTTCAACTCCAGTAATATCATTATTTGTGTAAACTCTGAAGTTTGATGAGGAAAATATTTCTTGGATATTTTTTGCTGTTTTTGAACTTTTAGATGCAACAACTGCAGTTGAGGGAATTCCTTTTGCAACTTCACTTGCTATCGTTGGGCCTGAAAGAACAGCAAACGGAATATTTCCAAGCTCTTTCTTAACAAGTTCAGATATTCTTAAAAGTTTTGATGTATCAATTCCTTTTGTGACGCTTAAGAAAATTTTATTGGAAAGGTCTATTTTTTTTGTTTTTATGTCTTTTAGAACTTTTAAAGTATATTTAGATGGAATAGCAAATACTATTAAGTCGGTGCTGTCAATAGATTCCTTAAGGTCGTGAGTTATAATAATCTTCTGCGGAATTTTAAAGCCAGGCAAAAATTTTGAATTGTACCTATTTTTATTTATTTTCTTTATATACTCAGGAAAAGGTCCCCACAGGTTAACAGAATTTCCTTTGCTTGATAAATGTATAGCTAAAGTTGTGCCCCAGCCACCATCTCCTATTACAGCTATATTGTTTATATTCTTTTTCATTTCTATTCTTTTATATAAATATTTTTTATTTATTGTAAATCCTAAGCTCTAAATCCGAAATTCTAAACAAATCCAAAATTTAAATGACAAAAATTTTAAACAATATTTTTAATGTTTAAGCTTTTTGTGTTTTAAGTTTATCTCGAGTTTAGGATTTCAAATTTTTATATTTATTATTATATGGGATTATTATTGATTGGCAATAACTTTAAACAAGGAAAATATTTCGTTTGAATAAATATGTTTTAGGATGCTGTTGTCTTCTTTCGGGGCGGCATATCTCATAAAAACAATATAATCTACATTGTATTTTAGTATAGCGTTTTTAATCGCACTAGCTGTAGATTCTTTTACTAAGAATTTAAAGTTTTTGATGTCCCTTATCCTTTCTTTCCATGAAAGAGTTGCTGGATAATCAAACCCAATAATTCCACAGTCTCTGTATGATGCGATGATTTTTCTTTCAGATAAGATTCTAAACCCTCCCATTTCAAGGTTGTACGGGACAAGTAGCAGTGAGTCTTTGGGAGTATTTTCCCTTACTATTTTTTGCATATGTTCCCAATTTCTTTGCATTTTCCAAAAGCCACCACCATGATTTTCTTTATTAACTCTTATGTGCTTATAGTGAGTAAATTGTATAAAAAAGATAACAAAAGGAATGATAATAAATAAACGTCGTAGTATTAGATAGTATTTTTTATCTTTTATAAAATAAAAAGTAGTATAGTTTGCCAAGAATAGTGCGCCTATTGATGTGTACATCCATTTTGCCGACAAGACAGTAAAAAACTTTTTAAAGATCGAAATTATTATAATTATAATTATGGTAGCTACAAAAGAAGATAATCCTGCGTAGATGTATTTTGCCTTATTGTTTTGCTGCAATGTTTTTTTGGATAAAAGTATGAATATTAACGCAAGAACGGAAAGTATCTTCACGGATATATCAAATTTTAATAGACAAAAAAGAATTGCGAACAGTATGCATAAGAAGCGATTTCCTTTTTCTATTGAATCGATTAATAGGATGGTTGTAAATCCTGAAAGTAAGAATAAGAGAAATTGCATTGCACGAGTTAAATTTAGGTCAATTGCAAATTTACTTGGATAGAAATATGTAAAAATAAGACATCCTAAGAGTAGTCCAAAACAAGTTGCGCAAAATATTCTAGCTTTTTTGTTTTCTCTAAAGTTATTGTTGAAAAAGAAGTTTACGATAAATAATGCAGCTAAGAATATATAGTGTTCAAGCGCATAATATAAGACATTTATGTCTCCTATTAACTTCTCAAATGGAATTTGTGGAAATTGGCTGAAAAAGAAATTTTGAGGACATGCTGAAATAAAAAGTGGTAGCCACTGTTCTTGGCTTGTCGAAGGAATTAAGTGTTGGGGGAATAATCTGTTTCTTAAAACCCAGACTATAAAGGGTAAACTCGTTATTATAAATGCAAGAGAAGTTTTTATAAGTGTATATTTTCCGTATTTCTTAATTTCGCATGTTAGGTATATTCCTATAAATAACATTGGAAATAAACTATATAGTCCATGGAAATTTGCTACTAAACCTAGAAGAAATGCTGCTAAAACAAATCTATTTTTAAAGAAATAATATATGCCTGCAAAAATAAAGGCAAGAGCAAATTCTTGATGAGAAAATGTTCTATATAGAAACTCCATTACAGGAAGTATGAGAATAAATACTAAGCTGCAAGAGAATGCCTTGAATTTGCTTTTTGATAAAAGGAGCCATATTTTATATATCCAGAAAAATAAGAAGTAGCGAGAAATAAGATATAAGAAGAAATATGTTTGCGGTATTTGTTTGACTGTTATAAATTTGCTAAGTATTGGATAAAAATAAGAAGGAAAATTTATTTTTAGGCTTTCTACATAGTAGTCGCCTGTGTAAAGACTGTTGTCAATTAAGCTTTTAAGAAGAGGTATTTCTAGGTGTTGGTCATCCCAGCCATATTTGTAGCTAGTCGTAGAAAGAAAAATAACTAAAAGGATTATAGCTATAAACCAAGGCGACAGTATAGCTTTTAAAATCTTATCTTTAGATGTTATATTTTGTAGACGCGATAATAAATTATTCATTATGTTGATAGGTGGGTAAAATTATTTCCAGAAAAAGATTTCTCTAAAAACTTCAAACATATAAGCTGCTCCCCAGCGCATTACCTGCAATTTTCTTTCTCCGCCTTCTCTCTCTGGCTCGTCTCCTGGGATTTCTGCAACTTTTAGATTTCTTTTAGCAGCTCTTATAGATAGCAAAGGTTCCCAGCTTATGTTGGTTTTGAAAAGCTTCTCTTCTATTTCGTAGCTAGAGTTTTTGTCTAAATCCAAATCGTGTATTAATTTTGTAGGATATGCTCTGTAGATTACCATTGCATCAGTATATTTTCCGCCGTGTAATAAGTTTATAAAAGTTGTAAACATTTTGTTTCCAAAGGCTGTTACATTGTCATCATCATAGCTTTTTGCATTATCCTTATATCTTGACACGATAACCATATCATAGCCTTCTTTTAGTTTGTTTATGCAGTTAGGAATAAGTTCTGGAATTGAATTTCCATCAGGGCTAAATGTTAAAATAACGTCGCCTGTCACATGTGGCAGGGCTTCCATGTAGGCGTGTCGCATACCTTTTTTCTGTTGAACGACTACTTCATAGCCTTGGCTTTTTGCATATTCGATAGTTCCATCAGTAGATTGTCCATCAATTATAAGAAGTTGATCATACCACTCGGGTTTGATTTTAGGCATTATGGCTTTCATGCCATCTATTTCATTAAGAGTGGGAATTAGAAGAGTGACTTTCATTTGAAGTTTTCCTTAGTTCGATATGATTTAGGGACATACATTTTTAGGGGCATGTTGTACTAGCTCACTAATTCGGTAACTCTTTTTAGTTTATCAAAAGGGGTCTCATAGTTCAAGCCCCCATGTCTACGAAGATGATTATATTCAAAAATATAATTACCTAAGTTAAGCACAATAT